>CAUQXM010000002.1:0-81095 GCA_963522215.1 uncultured Streptococcus sp.
GAAAATGAGTGAAATACCTGCGATAAAGCAAAGTGTTCGAATCAAACCCGACCAGGCAACCTTTCTTCCAAACAAAGAAAAGCTTTTTGCACTATCCTGATCATCCAATAAAATTCCAGTATAAACAGGTAACAGAGGGAAAATACAAGGGGAAAAGAAGGACAAGATCCCTGCTAAAAAAACGGAGATTGAAAATACTATCGTTTCCAATAAAGAACCAACTTTCTTAATAATTCATATCCTATTTTACTATAATCAATTTCATTTGTATGATTTCTGCTACGCAATCTGAATTAGCCAGTATTTGAAATATTTGTTCCGGTACTAGTTCATTCAGATTCTGCCCCTTTTTTGCCCTCTATACACAAAAAAGCCTATTGACCAAGCTCAAAAACTTGATACAATAGGCTTTTTAAAGGCTGATTATTTAACAGCGTCTTTTATAAAGGATATACTTCATAGCTATACAATAGAAGAAAGTTTCGAAAAATAAGTATAAATACGTTTAAAAATAAGTTTAGTTCTAGGGGATAAGATATATAAGTTTTAAACTTATGCCCCATTATTGCCCCAAATCTTATTTTTATATTTTTGGGGCATATAGTACCTATTCTTCAAGAAAACGCTTTTTTGAACAATAGGATTGTGATTTCTGTTTCTAATCGTTCAAAATGCGTGTTTTTGCAAAATAGGAATACAAGCTCTAATTTTGTTAACCACAACAAAATTGGCAACCAAACGCTTTGTAAAGCTATTTGTTGATGTCAACAAGTCACTTCTAGACAAACAAAAAAACCGCAAGCCTAAGCCTGCGGTGAAAGAACATTTTAGAAAGTTTCCTTTCTATTTATTTAGTTGTAATTAAGCCTTCTGGCTCTACTGTGAACTCTGGCTTTTCTGCCATTGTTCCGTCTGGTTTGATGTAGTACCAGCCTTTTTTATCAGCTGATTGGATAAAGGCATTTGATACCATAGCGCCTTCTTTACCGTCAAGATAGTACCAAGTCATTTTATGCTTAATCCAACCAGTGACCATCTCACCTTCTTCATCGAAGTAATACCAAGCGTTATTAATACGAGCCCAACCGGTGGCCATAGATCCTGAATCCGTGAACCAGTACCAAGCATCTTTATAATTCAACCAGGTACTACGCTTCATGAAGCCTTTATCGTCGAAATAGTACCAAACATCATTGATTTTCTCCCATTTGTTAGTTGGATATGAGCCATCTTCACGAACCCACCACCAACCATACTCGTTTTGTTGCCAGCCAGTTTCGACTTCTTCAGGCGGCACGATATAACCAACGATTTCATCGACAGAACGCTCATTGTAGCGACAAGGCCCACCTACTTCTAAGTAGTCCCAGTTGCCATCGATGTTCTGCTCAATCGTCTTGATTGTATACCCGTCTGAGTCCTCATAAACAAGACCTGTATGCCCGTAGTTGACACCGTCGCCAGCTACATAGGATTTAACAAAGAACCAACCAGCTTTTGGATAGTCAGCGTCATACACGACTTTCAAGCCTAGTGAACGTGCTGACTCAAGCAAGTCGTAAGCATTCCCCCAAAGGGTCACACCGTACCAATGACTGAGGCTGTAACAAGGTACGTCAGCACACTGGAAGCCATAAGCTCCATCATTATCCACTCCATCGCCAGAATTGGCCTTGTCAATGAAGAATTGAATCATTTCCTGTTTTTTAGACATACCTACTCCTCACTTGGTTTCTTGTATTCTAGCGCTCTTGTGCTGTCTGTGATTCCGCTAGTCGTTGGGTCGTTGACCAGACCGATAGCAGTCAAGAACACGAATACCGCATTAACAAGCAGAATCAACTTGTTGCCGATATCGCCCAAATCTAGATGATATCCAAAGACTGCTGCACCAGCTTGCAAGACAAGCAAGAAGGCTGGAATGGCGGTCAGCCAAAAGAATTTATTTTGTAATCGTAGTTTCCAGTTAATCATGTATGTTTTCCTTTCTTTTACGGTAATTTTGTAGGCCAAGGCTCATCTGTCAAGTATGAGATAGCGCTCACACGAATATCTCCAATATCTTTATCTGTGGGGATAGGGTCATTAAATGTAAATTGTATGAAGTTTGAGTCGGTTACTCCTCCGAGATACCATATCCCATACGGCTTCCCAGCGTCATTATAAATTCCACCAATCAGTGACGCCTCACTCCTAAATCCTGCAGGTATTCCACCAGGACCTAACACTTTAGCCCCTTTGTCCCCACTGCTATTGTGCCTTGCGAATCCAGGTCCATTACGTCTGCCTATTCCAAACCAACCCCATTGAAGACCACCAAATTGATAAGTAACAAGATTGTTTACTCGTCTGATTTTAATGAACGAGTTGCCTGCTCTAGAGACACTGTTTAACGTTCTCCAGCCAGTATCACCAATCAGAACTTTCCAACCAGCGTTTCCATTTTCACTCTCTTTTATCCACTTGAGAGCACCGTTTGTGACATTGACATCCACATAGGTAGTTCCGATTTCAGCCGTTATACGGCCTTCTGGTGAGCCTGTACCACGGATTTCATGTCCTACGTTATCAGGTAGCGGTAGAGTGACATTATTACCTCCGGCAATGCCGAGGGTATTTCCTGTCAAGGTCAGCCTTGGTTCAGGCTTTTGATTCAGAGTTTTAACATCACGACCGACAGCCTTAGCAAATTCCTCAAAATTGCTCATAACACTCACGCTTTCGCTGTATTATATACTGTTACTAAATCAAGATTGGCAAAAGTATCAATGCGTGTACCTAAATCTGAGATTTTTTGTACAACTGCGCCTTCAGTGCTACCGCTCATTTTAGCGATTTCCTCAGCGATTTCTTTGAGGGTATCAAATTTTTCAGATACCCCTTCGCCCAAAATGTCATTCTTGACTGCGGTTTTAGCTTGTTCAATCAGTTGTGTTACTGTCGCATTGTCAATCTTTGTATCGATTAACTGCTTCAGCGCCTTGTAATCCACTCCCAATGCTTGAGCGAATGCAATCCATTTACTTGTATCCATAATTTTCTATACCTTTCCTAAATTATAGTGCGTGAGCAAATCAGGGATTTCCTGGCATGCTCCACCTTCGCTTACATGTCGTTCTGCAAGCTGTTTCTTAACTTCTTCAACGATATCTAATTCCTTTAATTTATAGATATCTTCCGTAACCAATTCTTTATCTGAGTCTTCAATTTCAATATAAGTATCTCTATCGCTTGGGAAGATATACCCTCCAACCGAGATTTCCACTCGGTATTTTCCGCTTGGTAGAATACTATCTAAATTAAAATTGACAGAATGGCTAGTGACGGGAGCAGTTGTCTTCCACCTACGTTGTCCCTTTGTTAAAGTAATAACCGCTTCTTGCCCCTCAAACGAGGTCATGACACGGTAATTTTCATCTAACAACTCAAAACCAAAGGTAGAAGACAAATCCCCTTGCTTAATAAGGTCGCCACCATCAATTCGAGCCAAATTGGTTGTATTAACTCTGTGGTTGTTACAACCCATTCTGCGCTCCTTTCTTAGCTTTTGCTCTGAATCAAAGTTTTCAACTCTCTCACATCTTCACCTAACGACTTAACTTGTTCCGCAAGAACTAAGATAGCCTTGTTCTGTTCATCATGGTTATCTAGTCGTTTGTTTGCAGATCTTTTAAATTCGTTCAGATTCTCGATGTCCTTCTCTAAAACCGTGAGACGGTTCTCTTGTTTGGTAGCTCGATCTTTCATCGAGAAATAAAGGCCAATAACAGGAATCAAAGAGAGGAAAATTTGTACAATTAAACGTTCAAATTCTGCCATAGTCACCTCTGTTATTAGTTAGGCGCAACTGTTGTAGCAGAAGGTTCTGAAACTGCAGGAGTCACGGTAGCTGTCGTAGAAACTGCAGCTGCTGGTGCGACAGTCGTTTCTTGAGGTTCGTACTTCCATGCTGCGCCTGTTCCGTCCATTTCAAGACTACCGTTTCGGGCAAAGTCGCTGACTGGTTCGCCATTGTAAGTAAATTCCTTGTTCAACTGAACTAAGATACGCTTGCCTTCTCCGTCCACTTCAACGTGCGCTGGGTCTTCAATAGCAATTAAATCATTTGCCATATAACGTTTACCAATTTCTGCAGTTGGAATTAAATCTGCCAAAATTTTGTATGTTGTCCCGTAAGGAATAACCTTGCCAGTTACCAAAGCCAGCACTAGAGCATGACTGATTTTACCAAAACGGTCAGCTTCTTCTTTATTCTTCTGAACAGTCTGATCTGTAGCTGTCTGTTTAGCCTCTGTCTGAGCCAGTTTCTGCTCTGCTTCTTGAAGTTTAGCCTGAGTTTCTTGCAATTTAGCTTGAGCTTGCACAATCGCACTTGTTGGGTCTAATTCTGTACGTAGAATCTCTTTGACTGCTTCAATGAGTGTTTCATCCGTGTCACCCAAGCGGTCCCCCTCTAACTCACGAGTGAAGAAAGTAAACGGCTTGTCACATTGAATAGATACTTCCGTCTTGCCAACTCTAAAAAATTTATTTACTAATACAAATTCCATATTTAATTACCTCTTTCTATAAAATGACGTTTCTCCTGATTTTGAGAGAAATTTATTAGCTTCTGATACTGTTTTGAAGACTATTTTAAAATAACCATATTTTTCATTATAAGTACCAGTTCTTTCACTTAGTTCAATTGAATTTACTTTATAAGTAGCGCCACCCCTCTTAACAGCGTAACTTTGTTTGAATCTTTCTAAATCTCCTATATTATAGATTCCGTTTGCATTATCAAGATTAAACACTACGGAACTTCCTCCTCCTGAAATAAACGGATAAGAGGCATTTCCAATCCATACCAATTTTAACTTCTCCCACACCAGCCTACTACCCACGTATCTTTGAACAATTTCATGTCCACCAACGTAAATTCCTTCTCTTGTAGCCATAGCATCACCTACTCATACACATCATAGATTGTGTTCGGGTCTTTGGTTGAGAGTGCTTCATATTGATATTTAGACCCGTACCAATATTTCATTTGCTGATTTCCGTTTTGGTTAATCAGCTTATTAGCGACTACTTCGGACGGTGTACTTGGAATCCCAAGCGCAGACCTGTTTACTCGTAAAACACCCGAATTATCGACTGTAATCGTTGAGTTGTCAGGTCGGACAATTCCGTTTGAACCAGCTGTTGCTGTTGCGGGAGTTGGACTCAATCCGTTTTTAAAAGTCTGCACAGACATTTTTTTCAACCCACGTCCATCATGAATCATGATGTTGTCCGAGTTGTTGACCTGACTAGCCTGTGGCAAATCAGTTACTTTTCGTGTCTGTGTACTAATTACTGCCATGTTATACCTCCATTCTATATTTCCAATCTGCGACAATCACATGACCGTTTTCATCAGCAAGCAAGGTATGTTCTGTACCGTCATCTGTACGAATCGGAGCAGTGAAGTCGTTCTGCAAGAACATGTACTCAATAGCGTTTAGTCTATCTTCATGCTCCTGAAACTCACGCTTTAAAGCCTCTACAGACTCATAACTTGCTTGTCTTACGTTGTCTACGTTACCAAGTCCGACTTGGTGCTTCGTAACGCTATGTGGATTGTTGCGATTGGTTGCGTGATTGTTAAAATCTTGCTTACTTGCTTGCTCAACATTCGTGACATTACCTAGTCCCACTTGTTGTTTCGTGACATTGTGTGGGTTGTTTTTGTTTTGAATATGAGCAGTTAAATCAACTTTCTCAGCCTTACTTTTAGTAACCTCGTCAATCTTTTCAGGCAGACCATCGATGTCTGAAACCTTGTGCCTATGACTTGCGTCGGCTTTGTTTTCCCATCGTTGCGCATCTTCAGCGCCAATGATGTCTCTTGACCGCCAAATTTTAGCCATCTGTTAGCACCTCCAATCTATATTTGAATCGTGTTGTTGTTTCAATCGGAACGTATACATCAATGACAGACTGAGGCGCATTTGAATCATCTAACAACTCAATCTTATTGATTTCTTTTATTGAGTCTGGTACCAAGAAATCAATAAGGACAAAATGTTGCTCTCGTTGTTTCTGTATCGTCACAATTTGATTATCATTCAACCTTGCTTTATTGATTTTAGCTAGTACGGTTTCTGTAACTGTATTTAGTAACGTTTCTTTAATCATTGAATAAAACCTCCTCTTGTGGCCCTTCATATTCAAAAGGTGTCACTCCTACAACTGCATAACCTGCTCTAGCAAAGTCTACTGACGTCTTGAATAACCGTTCTTTCAGCTTGACTCGTTCTGTTACTGTCGGGATATGTGTATAGCCCATATTTGCTGGTTTGATTGCATTGACAAAAATGACCGACTCTCTAAAAAGTCCACTCGTTTCTGCTCCAGACTCAATCAGTAAGACCTGATTAGTGAAATCTACTGAAGCCTTGTACTTTCCTTTTCCGAAAAGGTCGTCTAATTTGCGAATTAAAAACCACCAAGAAAATGGTGGTCTCATATTGATCCGCAGTAAAACACGCTCTCTTCTCCACTCCAACGTATCGTCAGCGTGGGCAACAATACCGTAGACTTCCTCAAATTTCGTTAAGGTAGGAACGTCACAATACATAATAAACTGGTTCTTGATGAACTGCTCTAACGAGACAGTCCCGTCTTTAAATAGAGCATTTTCAACCCGAACCAGTTCTTTCATATCCTTGACGCCCTCGTAGTAATCTGGAACGTATTCAGATAAGTTTACTTCTTTTACCATTAAACTGTCCTCACTGTTCCTTTATACGGCAATTGTTGTAATTGTCCTGTGAAAACAAGTGCTAAATCAGCTTCACGGTTGTTTAATTTCATCTTATCAACGTTTGCGATACCTGTAATGGTCAGTAACTTGGCCATTAACTGCGAGCGATAGATTTTCATGCTGTAGGTGTTGACATCTGAGTATTGCGCCCAGTTCTTTCTTAAGTCTAAGAAATACTGGTCTAGAGCCTTGTCTACCAGTTCTTTTACTTGATTTAGCTGATATCCTGTCATCAACTCAAGTTTAAACTCAATATCAATTGGGAAGCGTGTCGCAGTCGTAACCGTCACACGATGATTGATAGGAGCAAGTCCAACGCCTTTTCCAGTATATTCTAGTGGATCCAGAACGTTTTGCACCTTCTTAATTGTCTCAGTAGATGCCAAGTTCAAGTCGTTGTCTAAAACAACCACTTTAACCGTTCCTGAGCCATTCCAAACTGGATAGACCTGAACTGCACCAACTCCGTCAATTTCACGAACACGCTGAACATACTCAATGAAGTTGCCGCCAAAAGGTTTCTCGTTGACGTAAATCAAGAAACGCTTCCGCAATTCATCGTCAGTTTCTTCATCTTGCCCAGATGTAACGATTTCCCCTAAGACTGCAGTAGCGAGGTTTCTGTAGTTCTCTAAAGGTAAGATATTACCATAGTAGCGATTCCCGACAACGCCAGTCGTCTCACACTCTACTTCATACTTGCCAGCTACATTAGTTGCACGAACTACCTTGTAGATGAGTGCAGCATCGTCAATTGTCGCAAAACGAGAACCTAGAGCGATTTGTACGCCTTCTTTTCTCTCATTTTTAAACTCCGCAAAGCGTACCGCTTTTTTTGACGGATAACGATGTAGACCGAACTCTTCAACCTTGTAGTCTAGGTATTGGCCAATAGCAGTCTGTGGAAATGTATCTAGCAGTAGATTTTTCAACTGCAAATATAAACCAGCTAACTCATAACAAGCAGGCGCCAATGCGTCATAGATGATAGAACCTTCCCGTGTATCAATATTTTCATTGACACGAGAAAGAGCGTCATTCATCAGATAATCAAACGTGTATTTTTCTAAGAAATCACCTATCATTAATCAGCGTCACCTCCTTTTCAACTTTAAATAAACCGGATATGGTATGGACTTCAAAGACACAAAGCAAGCTGTCCTTGGTTTGTTGCTCAATGAAGAAATTTTGGACACTTTTAATTCTTGTATCAACTAACAAGGCTTGAGAAATTGTTCTCTCAAGGTCGGCTTTCACAAAATCATAAGGTTTTCCAATCAAGCGCTCCAATTCTACTCCGTAGTTCGAAGAGTAAATAACCCACTCAAACCGTTCTGTAAGCAAAATCTTTTCAACTGCTTGCCTCATGGCTTCTAAGCCATCAATATATCCGTGTATTCTGCCATTTTTCACTTGATAAGTGTAGGATGGCAAAACAACTTCTTCAATGTTTCGTATATCTACCATCTTCACTCCATCCTTTGTAAAACGTAGTATAATTGCCCGTTCTGGGCTTTAATCATTAAGACTTTGTCTCCTGCTTCAAGATCACGAAAAACAATCCATCTCTTGTTGTCCCCTTCAGTATCTCCAGTACGTAGTTCTTTAACCATCGGACTTAGAACTAAAAAGGACTCAGGGATTTCAAGTTTATTATTAACCTTGATTATGAGAGGAGAAACAGATGTGACAGAACCGAAAACAATGTCTGTTCTGTCTGTCCCATCATCTACTCCTTGTGCCAAAAGGCGTGCTAATAACTCTCCTGCCATTATTCCAGTGTCCTCAATTCTAAATCCATTGTATGCACCTTGTCCCACTTGTGAGTACATTTAGAGATGATGCCAAGACTGTTCTTCTTAATCCCTTCAGACTCTAAATCAGCAAAATCCAGTACGACACTGTTGCCTGCACTAATGCCAAGATGTCCTAAACAAGGGACTTTAAAAGTCTTTTTAGGATGATTTTTAGCTTTCAATAAGAGCTCAGCCTTCTGTTGAATCTGACTCTCATTCATCTTTTCATCCACTTTTTCGTGGTACTGTAACTTGCCCCAAAGAGCCACGTTTTTAGAGTCTTTCACGACGTAAACTTCACGCTTTTTGCTCTCCTTGTTGTCTTTAGTCAGCTTCACATAGTTGTAACTATCATCGATAGAGCCTTCATAGTCAAAGTCTGTCGCCACGCTATCATCTCCAATCACTAAGTCAGTAATCAGCGAATTTAGCGCTACATGTTCAACCGTACCGAAGTTATCCCTGAGGATGTACCACATGCCGCCATGAATCAATGTTAAGTCCAAAGCGTTCTGGATCATCGCAAAATAAGTTTTTTTATCCTCGATTTTCTCAGGACACGTCCAGTTTCCTTCATCAACAACCTTGTACTCAAGTTCTGATATTTCGCAAATCTTACTAAAGATTTCATGGCTTTTAGAGGCTTCAAACACAATTGTGTCGGTGTTTTTCAGATACCTCATTCTGTCATAAGCAGTAACCGACCATTTCTTAGCTGATTTCCGCTTTTTCTTGAAAACTTTGCCGTAAAAAATGCCCTTATCATCTACCTTGAAGCGAATAACATCCCCAAAGTTACAAGCAACCTGCGAGTCTATAATCATATCAAACTCAAGTTTTCCCGGCTGAAAATCAATGCTGGTTTCCCATTTGACACCTCCGACCAACTCAGTGATATCAAAGACTTTACCGTCATTCACATCTTGAATCAGAAATTCCATCATAGGACTTGCACCGAATCAGCAGTAACCCAACCACGCCAACCACCATCCAGCATGGTAACGTGATAAGGATGCGACCCTTTCATATTGATATAATTGACAAGCCTAGTTGCGTTTGACTCAGTTTGACCAGGCCCTTCTCCGTAACTATCTCTATGTAGCTGCCCATTGACGAGCACCTTTGCACCGATAGTCACTTCTTTCTTAGTTGAGGGAGCTTGTTCTTTCTGAGGTTGACTAGCTTTCTTCTCTTCTGATACCTTCTTTTCAATTTTTACAAACCGAGCCTTGGCCATCTTGTACTCTTTGAAAGTGATGTCGTAGTAAACATCCTCATGAATACCAGCTTTTCTTTGTTGCTCGAAACTCTCAACTGTCGCAAGCATATTGATACCAACGCCAGAGATAATCAAGCGACAAGGTTCTTTCCCGTCCATGATTTTCTTTAAGAGTCGGACATAGGTTTCAGGCGTACCTGATTTATTAAGGACATAAGAACGGAAAGTGTCTCTAGGGAAGAATGAAGTGAAAGTAACCTCAGAGAGTTTAGGAAAACTCATCTGGGTTATTTCTCCTAGCGCAATACTCGTTGTCGACTCGTTATTGGCGCTATTCTTCGTTTTTAGCTCTTCTGGATTGACAGGAAGTTGTGTGACCTGACCTTTGTACTCTACGAAAATACCAATCGCCATTTCTTTCTACCTCCTCCTACGCAATTCCTAGGTCGCTATCGACCAAACCGACAATCTTTTCTTCAATTCTGTCAACCAAATCGTCGATATCCTGTTCAGTAGCGCTATTTTTAGACTCATATTTAACACTAACTTGAGGTGTTAGAACTTGGTAATCAATGATGTACTTACGTTCTGCAACATCACGCATCATCTTAATATCTTCGTCTTTCAGCTTGACTTCATCTTCAATCTTACCGACGTTACCAATGTTCTTGCCTTTGCCTAGCTTGTCGCCAAGACCACCAGCACCACCAGAAGGAGCACCAGCTCCTGCCGGTGTTTGGTTCATTTGGTCAAATTTAGAAGCAAGTTCATCTTGACCTTTCATCTTATCAGCGAAGCCTTGCATAGCATCACCAACGCCTTGACCAAAAGCCTTAGTACCACTAAAAGCATTGCCAGCAGTTGAGAAAGGATTTGTCATCCCATCCCACAAACCGCCTGGAGTTATCATGTTAGCACGCATGCCGTCAAAAGATTCATAATCATCAGGAGCCTCTCCTGGATTAAACATCTCTCCCATAGCACGGATACCATTGGCAAAACTACCGTCATTAGACATGTAGCCCATTTCGCCAACTTTTCCTAGATTCACTCCTGGTATTTTATTTAAAGCGTCAATGATCCAGTTGATAGCTTTAATAGCCATATTGGCACCGGCTATAAAAGCATTACCGATAGATTGCGCTACATTGACTACCCCATCAACAAACGAAGCAAAATAATCTAATACAGTTCGAACAAGATTATAAAATAACTTTCTGATGGAATATATCGGGTGTTTAAAGACATTTCTCAAAAATTCTGCAACTGCTAAACCAATGTTGTAAATGGCTATGAAGAAATTCACAATCGGTGCAATCATATACATGACAAGATTAATAACGAACATAATAATGTCATAAACAATCGTTCCGACAAATACAAAGGCTGCAACGATAGCAGCTGCAACGTCTAAGAATGAAATCCCCATAGCGTTTAGAGCTGTACCGATTAATAGCGCGATTCCAATTACACCTATCAGTATCAGCATCAGCCAAGCCCAAGGAGCTCCTGCCATCAAACCTGCTACAAACATTGCAACACCTGCTATAAGAGCAACTGCCGCAAGAAGTGTTAATGCAGTCATGACTATATTGATGTTCTCAGTAACCCAGTTCCAACCAGCAACAAAGAGATTAAAGAGCCATAAAGCTATCTGGCCGATTGAAAACATAGCGGTTTCTAAACCTGCCATGAAGTTTTGACCAGCGGTACTGTTAATGAACTCTTGCCACGCTTGAATTAAAGGCTGAAATGCGTATGAAGCAACGTTACCAACCTGAGTCATTATATCAGCAAAAGTCATCGGCATTTTCGCAAACTCAGCGTTTGTTTCAACTGCTGAACCAAGCAAAGCGTTCTTAAGAGTATCTCCGGTTAGTTGGCCATCTTTAGCCATTGCCCTCAATTGACCAACGCTGACACCAAGGTGTCTAGCTAGTTTTTGAGCAACAAGCGGAGCATTCTCCATCATAGAGTTAAACTCATCACCACGAAGAACCCCCGAAGCAAGTGCTTGTGTGATTTGAAGCGTCCCTGCTTTTTGTTGCTCTAAACTTGCACCACCGATTTTATACAGCTTGTTCAACTGTTCAGCGAATGCAATAGCTTCATCATTGCTTTTAAAGGCTTCTCTAGCTTGTGAGCGTAGTTTAGCCACTGAGTCTGCCATGATACCGAAGCCAGTCCTTGAGCGTTGTGCTGCTGCCATGATACTATCTTGAAGTTCTTGGCCTGTCTTTGATCCATCTTCTATCGTCTTAAGCCTTGCCATAGTCTGAATATAATCATCACCTGACTTAATCAGACCACTCATTAAATTAGCCATTTGACTCAAGGCTTGAATAGCAACCATGAAATTTAAAGCACGAGAAATAGAGGTCATTCGACCAAGCATGGATGTAGCAGCGCCTAAGCCACCAACAAGAGGCCCAGTCGAAGGAAGTTTAGGAGCGATAGGTGTCGCCATTTTAGGCGCTATAGGGCTAGTGGCTTTGGGCGCAGTTAAATTCTTCGGCATATCTGCTTTGACTTTAATCGTTGCAGTTTGCGTCATCTTCTTGACACGTCTATCCAACTCGCCGAACTTAGCAATAGTCCTGTTGATTGTGCTATTAATTCGATTTAAAGGGCTTGAGAAATTATCTCTAAGCGCCAGAGTTTGCATTAATGTAGTCATCTTCTACCGCCGCCTCCTTCCTCTGCTTTTTCTTTCCATTTCTTTCTGTTCCTTTTGCTCTGCTTCTACTCGGATATCAATAAAGGCAAAAATCAAGGCTTTCTCACGTTTAGATAAGTTATCCAAAAAGGACGGAGTCCAGTTGAATTGATGCAAACAGTAGTAAGCATAACTCAACTCTGCGTCCCCGTCCTCTAGTCGTTTTTTGCTTCTTCGACAAGATCATTGATATCTTCATCAAATCCGTTAAGCGACTGGGTTTCTTGCATTAAGGTAGCATATTCCCCAATCTTCAACATAGCTTTCAAGGTTGCTGCTTCATCCCCAACAGTACGATAAGACTCTTGTAGTTGAGCATCTTTTAAGTCTGGCGTAACAACGCAGGCAGACATCAAAGAGTCAATGTACTTATCGTTGTTGAACTCAGGAATAGCCACACCTTGACGGTTTTTCTTCTTGATTGTCGCACGTTTCTTCAATGTATCATTTAGACTTTCGTCAATACTTCGAATGACAAAAGGAGATTTGAAACGCTTAAGATGTACTTCCTTTGTTTCTTCCTGCTGAACGTTTTCTAGTAAAAAGTCTGAAATTGCCATTTATCTGTCCTCTTTCTAACCTAATTTAGGCGCATTAAATTTTTCCAAGATGTCTACATCTTCAAAAGTAAAGTTGACTTCTTCTTCCAAGAAATCTTCCTCAACTTTTAGTTGACCCATCACAACTTCATCAAGGTTACATTCACGCAAGATAGTTGTTTGACGACCGATTGAACTTGTCGCATCGTCATTGGTCACTTGGATATCAAAGAATGTATCACGACCATTCTTCATGTAGTCCAACATCATTTCCTTGAATGTTGAAGTGACACCGTAAATGGTCATCTTACCTTCACCCTTGAAACCAGTCGCTTTTACTTGCGTACCACGTTTGTTAAGGGTGCGGACTTCTTCTTTGTTTTTCTTAACTGTTGCTTCAAGTTCCTTGATATAGAACATGAACTCATTTTTCCCGTCGATGTGAATAAAAGCGGTACCTTCCTGACCGCTGATTACGTCACGACCTTTTAAAAAAGCCATACTGTCTCCTTTCCTACTCTACTGTAACTGTCATGTACAGTTTTTCCATGCTGTCCACTGGTTTCACTTTAACGTTAACCACTACCGACTCTTTCAACTCACCACGTAGCACCTCGATGTCTTCCACTTTGAAGTCTTCGATAGCACCACGAGCCTCAAGGTCTTTGAAATAACGAATACGGTTCGCTTTGAACGCTTGACGTCCATCTTCGTTGTTGCTTACTTTACCAAGGAAATACTCAGAGAAAGCATAACGAGTATCGTTCACGATATCGTCCAAGGTGCGCAAGATACGGTTCTTACGGAAGTCTTGGTTCTTCTCAATCGTGAAGCTAACGTGTGAGTTGATATCTTGTTCAACTACCGCACGGCCACGACGAGCGGTGAAGACAAACTGTCCTTTCAAGAGCGCATCTTCTGTCTCTGTATGGCTCAAACGCCCCACAACATCAACAGAGTCTTCGTACTTCTCATACGTCAATGATTTTTCAACACCAGCATTTGCGCTTGCTGCTGCAACCCAAACAGTCGCTTTAGTCTTATCAATAACTGTCTTATCAGACAAGATGACGCCATTTTTAACGTTGATTACTGCTTCACTGTCTGCGTCAGAGTCTGCAACAACCAATTGAGCTCCAAGCCCTTCATCTTCACGCATACGTTTGATAAAGTTGATAGCCGCCTTCTTGATAGAAGCGTCTTCTACTGGCAAAGCCATATAGTTGAACTCAACTGTTTCAAGCGCTTTGAAGTATTCTGAGTAGTCTTGAGTTGATACTGTTCCGTCAGTACCGCCGGTAAGTTTAGCACCAGCCACCGCTTGCAGTTCGCCAGTTCCTGAAAACTCAACTAGATCATTGTTTTTCAAATCAGCCAAGACTTTTACAGTTTGCGAGTCCATAACAACAGTATCAAGGAATGTGACAACATCAAATGAACTTGGGTCGTCTACGTTTGTTTTGACTGTTACTGTGATGTCATTCCCACGGACACCGCTATATTTAGCTTGAGCCGTTACGTTGTCTGAAAGGCTTACGTTTGCCTTTTCGCCTGTATTTAGACGATAAAGCAAGACTTCACTCACACGTTTGAATGCTTCGTTCAGCAACAAAAGCTGTGGGCTTTCTTGCTCATAACCTAGCTTCTTAAATAGGTCTTCACCACGTCGGATTTTCATCAATTTCTTTGATTCACCGAAGCTGAGCGCCAATGGTACTGTTACGACACCATCACCACCAAGGCGAGTCATTGCAATGTCTTTTGATTTGACGTTGATGTAAGCACCTGGTCTTACTTTATTTTGGCGTTTCCAAATTCCACCTGCCATTAGTTAATCTTCCTTCCTAGTTCGTATTCTAGTTTTGCTCTTGCTTCTTCCAAGCTATAAGACTCTTCTGGATCTAAAATAGCCCCCAAAATGTCTTTTTCTCCGTTGGTAAAAGCGCTACTTTCCAAAATGTCCGCAGTAGGGAACACAATTCCGTCTACATTATCCATCTTTTACCTCTTCTTTCACTTTCAATTCACGTTGTTTGATATCTTCCTCTTCTAACTTCAAGCGTGTGCTTGCGTTAAAAATACAATGCAGAACGTTGTCAACCACTTCATACTGACGGTCAAATAAATGAATCGTCGGCAAGTGCAAGAATTTATAACTCAACTCTTCCTGCATTGCTAAACACTCGCTACGCTTCTTCTTAGGAGGAAAATAAGACAAATCCACTTTAGAACGTACTTTTACATACTTGTTAGCCTCTGGAGTGTACTTGGTATCAACCACATGGATAAAAAAACAAGGCTCTTTAAAACCTTGCTCTACTTCATCCAGATAAATCCTGATGTCAGGATATAACCCCTTGATGTGACTAACTAACTCCTCGACTAACCGAAAGCCTTTATTTGCCATTTCCTAACACTACCTTTCTCATGAAGCCATCATACTTATCACGGACACGATTTTCCATATCGCTTTTAGTATCTTCAACCGTTTTATGAAGAAAAAACTGCCCTGGAACAAAGCCACGATTGACCGTCTTATGCCCGTACTCAACGTGTGGGGCATAGTAGACCTTGTTATAAACTTTCTGCTTATAAGTCCGTCCAGATACTTCAACACGGCTTTTAGACCAGCCTTTTTGCAAGGTTCCGCCTTGTTTTCCATGAGCGCTTGCCCAAAATTTGACATGTTTGCCATCTTTGGTTGTGAACTCCACCCAATGATCCGTATAAACACCGACAGGCGTTCTCTCTTTTACTTTGGAATTTAGTTCGGTACCTTCATAATTCAAAGTCTGTCTCATAAATCGGTCTACTTTCGCTTGATTTGCATTCCTGTTGAAGTTGTTAGCAAACTTAGCGAAACTACGATAATCAAAACTGCCACTCATGACTTGCCCTCTAGCTTTATAGCAATTTCTTGATGTGACCAATACTGATCAATAGGCACATTAGAACGTGTAAACACTTTAACGTGCCCATTTCTATCAGTCACCTCAATCTTGCAACCTGCAGGAATATCGTAGACAACAGAGCAAAAGAGTTTCATATCATAGCCATTAGCTTGATAGTCGCTCCCGTTCGTTGAACTATTGCTCATTTGC
Source organism: uncultured Streptococcus sp. (assembly GCA_963522215.1). Taxonomy (GTDB): domain Bacteria; phylum Bacillota; class Bacilli; order Lactobacillales; family Streptococcaceae; genus Streptococcus. The sequence goes on from CAUQXM010000002.1 coordinate 16,162, forward strand.
GAAATCCTGCAAGGAATGTCCTCTAATAGCACGCTTTCTGACATACTGGTCAAACCGTCTATCTCTTGCTCTGTATAACCTTTAACCGTCATTTTACAGTCATATAAGCAATCAAAGACTGTCTTAGCATATTCGGTCATAGTAGCTTCCTGAAACGATTCAACTGACGCTTGTAGCGCTCAAGTGATGACGGCACTTGTTTCATTCGTTGAATCATTTCGTAAGGGCTAACCTTTTCGATTGTCGTATCACCCATTTTTATACTCTTAACCGAAAAGTCGTCTGCGTCAGCTTTTTCAGCAAGAACGCTTTGCTCCTTGACCTTGTCCAGTAAGTCGTTGGTCATGTCTATCCATACGTTCTCTAAACGTCCAGGCACACTGTCTTGGTGAATATAATTCAAAATCTCGTTTTCTGCTTGGGTCAAAGCGTAGTGAAGAACTTCCATATCTTTGAAATAATTATCCTGACGCATTTTCCGAACGCATGAGATCAAGTACATTGTGTTGTCTTGTTTCAATTCTTGAATCATATTCTGTTACCCAATCTATTTGCCAATTTTGTGTTTCAGAGCGATAATACCGATGTTCTTAGGCTCGTAAACACGTTGCCAGTTCTTGAATTTAGCCAAGTCAGTGTTTGATGGAGTGATATTTCCTTCAGCCACTTCTGCGCCAGTCCATTTCACGCCGTAAGGGTGCATCACAAGGGCACGACGAGTGTAAATCATGTCGTTACCTTTAGCTGCTTCACGAGAAGTTTCAAACGTAGTCAATCCTGATGGATTTCCTGTATTGAGACCGATTGAACCAGTACGGAAAAGGTATGAAGTATATACATCTCCTGTTGGTGCAATACCATCATCAATAATGACACGGTAACCAAGGTAGGTTGGAATGTTGATAGTCGCAGTTGTTGGCTGGATGTATTGAATCAAGTTGTCTTTTTGTAGTTTAGTATAAACTGCAGAGTTCATAGCAATAGCAGTAACTTGATCAGCAGAATCCCCAAGCAATTGTTTAGCGTCAAGTACCATAGCTGCATCGATACCAGTAGACGCTTTTGATTGGTCTGATACGTGAGTTTCTTCAAGCGCACCTTTCTCTCCACCTGTTCCAGTAGCAAAGATACCATTCAAGGTAGCAATCAAGGCTTTTTGGTCTTCACGTAGCCAATAAGCACCGATACGGTTCAAGATAGCACGTACTGGGTCAGAACCAGCTACAATACCAGTCAATTCGTTGGCAGCCCAACCACGTCCACGGTAAAGAACGCAGGCGATGTCTGCTCCAGCAGTAATTTTTCCAGTTTCTAGGGCTTTGTCGCCATTGCCAAGAACTTCAGAATCGCCAGTAAGGTCATTCCAGAAAGGCATGTTGACCAAAAGACCACCAGATGTAATGTTTTTAGAGACACGCTCATCTGATACTGCGATACCACTTTGAACGAAAGCAGATTTAGCAGCCGTGTACTGTTGCATATAGGCATTGTACTGTTGAGGTGTAATCGTGTCTAGAATTTTTGTAATTTCATTAGCCATTAGTTATTTTCTCCTTGTTGTTCTAAAAATTGAGTTAGGTTGACGTCGGGATTGCTCATAGCAGTTTCCCAATTCCCTAAATTAGCACCTTGCCCATCGCCTTGGTTTGGCGTATATTGGGCTTGTTTCTCCCCGTTAAAGAGATATGGACTCTTAGCACGCTGAGCTTCGATTTGCTCAGTTAAGCCAATCAATTTGCCATCTTTTACAGAGATTTCTTCTTTGTTTAAGATTTTCTCAAAAATTTCTGCGTCTCGAACGCCAGCTTTTGTCAACTCAGCATCGATTAAGCGAGATTTGTTCTCATCTGCTAGTTTCATCTCAAGCGCTTCTGTATCTTGTTTGTACTTAGCTTGTAAGTCCTCTAGCTTTTGCTGAATATCTTCAACATCTGCGCCTTTTTTCTTCAAATCATTCAAGTCTTTGTCACGTTGTGTCAGCTGTCCACGCACGCTCTCTAATTCGCTTTCTTTACTTGCCACATCATCCTTTAATTTTTGGACAGAAGCACCATACAAAGCGAAGACTTGAGAAATTTGGTCTTCAGTTAAGCCGATGTTTGCCAGTTGTTCTTTTTTCATTTTGAAAATCCTTTCCTCTACGCTAGGCTTTTTAGGTGTTCTCCATCACCAGACGCTCCGCTTTTGTTAGGACTACGGACTTGTCCAATAGGTGAACCTTTTAACGCCATGTTCAGGGCATAATAAAACCGCATCGAAATCGAGGCGGTTAGGTTATTTTTTTATTTCGTTGATTACTTGTTTTACAAACGCTATGATAAACAGCATTAAAAACAGGAATATCAACCACCCAAAAGCGATTGATACCCAATCCCAGATAAACATGCCTTTACTCCTTTCTAAGCATCATTTTTGAGGCTTAGCATTCTTGTCCACCCATTCTTTGAAAGCATCAAAAGTATTCATGTTTTTAAGAGACAAATATTTTTCAACTTCTTCAATAGCTTTATCGACCGATTTGTCGTCAAAACAATAGCCATTTCCCGATAAATCAAAAATTTTATTTTGTTCCTTCTTGTCAACAATCCATAAATGTTTTCCGGTCCAAGCGCTCTGTGGATCATAACATTTCTTTGATTGTATCTCAAGTCCGTTATCTTCAATCAATTCTATCAATTTTTTATACTTGTTCACTAAAATTCCCTTTCTGGGCACGAAAAAAGCACTTAGATTTCTCTAGTGCTTATTTATCTAATCGGTAAGCCTTTTGCGTATGCTTCTTTGGCCTCTGCAAGTGTCATTTTATTTGGACCTCCATCGATATTAAACGCTCCCGTATTTTGCCAATGACAGACATCACAAATATCATAAGTTTCTACTAAATTTCCACATACGGGGCAATGCACATGTTCCCATCCGTCAATCATTATTATATTCTTTTTTATAGTCGTCATGGTAATATTCCTCTCCATCATCTGGCTTAAACATAGTTGTTATTCTCACTTTTCCTGAGGCATTTCTTTTCCCAATCGCAATTGTCCCCGTTTCTCGATTAAATCGAACTCTTCTTTCTCCAGTATCATAACCTATAATATTTTTAGAGACAACAGAAGATAATAAATTTCCAGCCAATTGTTGATATTCTTCAGGGCTTTCCGCTCCGAACTCTTTCCCATGACTTTTGAAATGTCCATTTAAAGATTTCTCAGTAGGAAACTTGGACTTTGTCCATCTGATGCGGTCTTTTAGTTCCTTGTATCCCTCAACGTTATTATACTTCAAATCATAGAAGCCTGCAAATGTTTTGGGCATATTTTGAGGGCCTAAAACCTGCCTATAAGCTGTGAACTGCTCCTTGGTTCTGCGGACTCTGTCCTTTTCCAATCGTTCAGCTTGTAACTTGTCTTTGATAGCAGTCTGGCCATACTTATCAAGCTGCTGCTTTCGCCAATCCTTGAAGGTCTGACCGCTTTCAACCTCATAGCCTTTTCCTGTTTCAATATCTCTTGCATAGCGTTTCCCACCTTTTTCTAAGGCAGGAACCGTTGTACATCGACAGTGAGGGTGCATGGTCGGGTAATTTACGCCTTTCTCTGCGTCCTTGACAAGAAATACCTTGCCGTCCAACTCGCCACAAATAGGGCATGTGTGAACCTCTAATGTCGCTAGATACCTGTACTTCTTGATATTATCGTCCTGATATTCATCCAGCGTTGCCTGAGCCTGAATGCCGTTCGTTTCCGTCTGTAAAACAGTCACTGCACGATTACGAGCACGATCAAACTCAATTGCCAGAAGTTTACTGGACTGGTCTATCGGATATCCACGGTTTAAATCGTTAGTTACAAGCGATTCTACTCTGCTGACCAGTTCGTCCATATTGCTACCCCAAACACGTTCAGAGAACCGCTTACCTTTGAAGTTTTCCTTGATTGCCTTTTGAAGATATTCTTCTTCTAGGCGCTCAGGCTTGAAATTCGGTTCTCTTTTGGTCTGTTTATGGTAGTTGTAAGCACGATTTAAGTAAGTTTCTTGGTAAGTTTGCTTGAGATGTGTTTCTATTCGCTTGTTGATTTTGCCAGTCATTTCAGCGATATCCATCTCAACACCAGCAAACAAGGCATCTGCATTTGTTTTGACCTTTATTGACCTTGACCACTCTGTTAAATCAGGATGTTTCTTAACAAAACCAGCAATCTCTTGCTTAGTTTTTAATTGGTCAGCCTTAGTCAGTGATAACAAATAAAACGGTAATGAGTCATTACGATTTTTAGATACCCTCTCAAACGCCTCTAAACGCCCTGTAATGCGTTTTAGTGTTCGGTGGTATAAATTATCGATGTAGTCTATTATCTCGCTGAGGTCGTCAATCTGAGCCAGCTCATACAGCAATCTGTCTTTCTCTTCTCGGTCAAGGTCGTCAAGAGATTCGATAAAGGCTATTTTCTCTTCTTTATTCAGCTTCCGACTCATGCTCTACCTCTTCCATATCGTAGAGTTTTTCAGATTTTTCCTCTTGTTCAGCCTTCTGCAAGCGTAGTTCATCCTGCCAATCTTCTACAATTGGATTTGATTTAGCTACGTTTTCTCTTGATGTGATAGTTGCAAGAGTAGAAACTACTTGAGCCATTTCTGTATCGTTATTGATTGAGTTCCGTGTCCATGTTTGCTTGATTTTGAGTTTGTCGGATAACCCTAGATGTTTCAAGATCATCTTGACAAGTGTGGCATATCCACTTCTGAACTGAGTTTCCATATTCCCAGCTTTTAACTCTAAAAGAGAGTAAAGGAACTTCAAAGCAACTCCAGAACTATTCCCTAGCTTATCTGTTTCAGGGTTAACCCCTTGGCCACTGATAAAGATTTGTTTCTTGGTTCGCTCTAAAATCAGATTTCTGGCTTCGGTTGGGATGTCAATCGCAATGGTTGTAACTCCTGACTGGTCTCCCATACCGTCGTTGTCCATCTTAATCATCTTGTAGCGCTTCAAATCCTCTAGAAACTCTTGCTTGTCCTGCCCACCGTAGTTAGTAAGGACAAAGATAACCTCTTGAACATCGTCTGTGTCATTGACAAATCCACTAAAGACTTTGTCGTAAACATCAACTAGGTCTTTGATTGGTTTCAAGTCATTGGTCTCGATTTCGTTATTCTTGAACGGAATAAAAGGCACAAGGCCAAAATCATGCTTGAAACTATTGTCGCTTGAGCGGTCGCCATTCATGGTATCAACCAAAGAGATTGCTTGGAATGTTTCTAATTCTTCCAGTGGCTTTTCTTTTTCATGACGATAGAAAGAGCACTCTTTGTCATTCCAATATTCGTAAACAGTGTAATTCTTACCATCTGTTTCATCAATGCTAGAGTATACTCGCAGTACCCCAATCAACTTCTTATCCAAAGACTTTGAGTAGATTGGTATTACTTCTTTTGAGTCCACGCAAGCATATCTAAACGAATTATCACTAGCGTCTTTCCAAACGTGAAGCCAAGCGATACCAGCATTTCCTGCATTCACACAAAGTTGCTTGCTGATACGTTCATAATCGTCTCCTAAGACGTCTACAATCTTATCATTAACGCTTTTATCGTCCACGTCAAATGTAGGCGGATAGGTCAACGCATAAGCCTTTTTCTGATCAAGCAATAACTGGTGCCAGTTGTGACTAATACGGTTGTCAGCATTACGAAACGCATTATCTTCTGCTTTAGCTTCGTTCTCAGCTCCTTTTTTATCGGCAGGCTTACGCTTTCGTTTAATATCATTCTCGTTACGATAGTATTTCTCGGCTTCAGCTGCTTGTGAGACAAACTTTCCATGTTTGACCATCTGCGACGAGATTATATTTTTAATTACTTCTATTTCCAAACAGTCATACCTCCTGACTTGAATAATACTGTATAGCAGAAATAACGTAGGGCGTCCATTGCGTGGTCGAACTGTTTGATAGGCTTGTCCTCGCCGTTTGCTGAGGCTTTCTCGTCCCAAACATAAGCATGGAACTCTTTCAGCGTATTCACACAACTCTCATGTACTGCTATTTTCTCTTGGCCTAGCATAGAACCAACAAAACGAATACCTTCAAGGACATTATTTCTAGCTTTTTTGATTTTGTATCCTCGCTTCTTCAATTCGGCAATGAATGAAGCAGCAGACGGGTCAATAATAATACGTTCGATGTTCGTATCTCCTAGCCAAGCAGTTAGATCATCAGCATACTCAGCATTGGTCTTCTGTACGTTCTCGTCACGACCTGAGTAATAATATTCCCTTGTTAAGTAATACTTGCCATTGATGTCTTTTTCCCACAAAAGAAAAACGGTCGCATTTTGCGTACCGTAGTCGACCGAAACATATTTGCCCAGTTTACTCATTTCTGGCAAGGTTGATACAACATGCTTATCTTTACTGAACATATCGTAGACAATACCTTCTGCAACTGTCCAAAGCCCCTGGATGTAGCGCTGATAGAAAACGCCTTGATATTGGCTTCTGTAACGCTTCTTGATGTTCTCTGAAAGAGAAAGGTTGTCGTCCATATCAAAATGCAGATAAAGCATATTCTTTGTTTCCGCTTTATCTATCCAGTTGACTTTAAACCAATGGTAAGGCCCGTCTGGGTTGCAGTTGAACCACCACTTGGAGCCTGTAACAGAGCACCGACCTGTGCCCTGGTTAACAAACGACTCTGGCATAAGCGCCACTTCATCGAAAAAGATTCCTGCCAGCGTCAAACCTTGAATAAGATCCTGTGAACTTTCGTCCTTACCACCAAAGATATAAAAATCATTCGACACGTCGCCTTTTGTGATTTCTATCAAGTTATCCGTCCGATGATAGACGTAGCTAAAACCTCTTGACTGTATCATAACTAACAACAGTTTCAGGACGTTACGATTGAAAGAGCCGATTGTCTTACCACACATCGCAAAGTTCTGATGGTTGAATGATGTCATCGCCCAGATAACAAACGCTAGGCTCATAGAGACAGTCTTACCCGAACGGATAGCACCATCAGCAATAATGCCTTCTGACTCATGAACTGGAGAGTTCCAAAGCCACCAAGTTAGCACTTTCTTCTGCTTTTTGCTAAAAGGTTGAAATTTGAATGTATTGGTTTGCATTCTTAATCTAGCCAAGTTTCTTCAACCACCCCTTCTAGAGATTTAATAAAGCCATCGTCTTTAACGTCAACTTCTGATGTTCCTATCTGTTTTCTAAGCTTCTCGTTTCCTAGCTTGAGCGCTTCAATGCGTTCTTTTTGCTCTCTCTTATCAAGTGAGTCTTTCGCATCTGTCGTGGTTAACTTGCTGATTTGTTCAAATGCTCTAACGTTACCTTTCATAGCTTTCTGCATCATAACCATTGCAAGAGCCATTTCGTTAGTTGTGTCAAACCCCATATCTTCAAGTTGCTTCTTAACACTTGGACTTGCTACATCTGCTTGCAGAATCGTTTCAAAAGCCTTTTTTAAGTTTGCTTTTTTTCTTCTAGCTTTACCAGAGGCCACTCCTGCTTTTTTTGCATTTTCTCGGCGTTCGCTCGGAGTTCGTTCTGAATTTTTTATCAAATTTTGCTCATTAGCCATCGCCTCACTTCCTTATCAAAAAAATAAATTTAACTTACTTTTTCAGCGGTAAGTCCTGTCTCTTCTTCCCAACGTTTAATCGTCCGCTCTACATACACAGGATCTAATTCCATTGCATAGCAAACTCTTTCAGAACGTTCACACACCATTAATGTAGAACCTCCGCCATTAAAGCTATCTAGTATCTTGTCGCCTTTTTTACTGGAGTTCAAAACACATCTAGCAATCAACTTCAAAGGCTTCATCGTCGGATGGATATCGTTTCTAACAGGTTTATCCTCGTAAAAGACAGTCGTCGGAGATGTATCCTGCATGGTCTTGATGTAAGAGATCAATTCGCTTTTTGTCATTTCTTTTAGATTTTCTTCATCTTCTTCAATGACAGTAGCTAGTGAGCGATTGTCCACAAAATAGTGACTCGCTCCATCTTTCCAACCGTATAAGCAGGGTTCATGCTTCCATTGATAGTCCTGACGACCTAACACAATAGCATTCTTGACCCAGATAATGGACTGTTTCAGTAGCCAACCTGTCTCTTTTACTGCGGCTCTAAAATTTAAACCTTCCGAATCTGCATGCCAGATATAGAACGCTCCCCCTGGTTTTAAGTGGTTGTTTGCAACCGCAAATGCATCTCTTAGGAATTGTCTGAAACTAACATCATCCATGCTATCGTTCATGATTGTCATAGCTTCATCAGTTCCTCCTTGATAGGCCACGTTATATGGTGGGTCTGTAACATATAAATCTATCACCGCACCATCAATTAACCGTGCCATATCTTCAGCAGATGTGCTATCGCCACACATCAAACGGTGTCGTCCTAGCTGAAAAATATCTCCATATTCTACTTTCGGCTTCTCTTCGGAATCGATATCGACTTCTTCTCCCGTCTCTTTTTCATCTTCTTCAAAATCATCTAAAGAAAAGTCAATATCTTCGAACCCAAAAAGCGTCATATCAAAACCGTCAAGCTCATCTAATTCGCCATAAAGTAACTCAACGTTCCATTCGGCAAGCTCTCCTGTCTTATTATCAGCAAGCCTAAACGCCTTAATCTGTTCTTCTGTTAAATCATCTGCAATAAGAACTGGTACAGTTTTTAGCTTTAAAGATTTTGCCGCTTTAAATCTTGTATGGCCGTTTACAATTTCTCCGTCAATCGTTGCGACAATCGGAGCCTTAAAACCGAATTCCTTTATAGAATTGGCCACTGCTTCAACTGCTTGTTCATTGTTCCTAGGGTTATTTTCGTAAGGTCTTAGCCATTCAATCGGCTTATCAACAATCTTCACTGTTCCCCTCCTCCAAAAACCAAAAAACACACATCCAAAAGATATGTGTTTCTCGGGTTATATAGTCCTTTAGACTTTGCTTTTTACAGCCAATTCTGTAAAAATTGGAACGACAGGACTCGAACCTGTGACACCATCCGTCTACCATATATCCATTAACCAGCATGAGACTACTGCTTTAAGCGAGTGACTTTTGATAACTTATAGTTTATTATCTTGTCCACAAATATTCCTACTTGTATCACTCATGCACGATTGGTTAGACCAATCACTCCTTACATCGCAAACTACTAAGCCATTTTTCAATTAACGAAGACCCCGCTAAAAGTCTAAGCTGCTTTACTCTTTGACTTTACTCTTATCCTTGCGAGACTTGAGTAGGCAATCTAATTGCCGAAGTACACTTTCGTTTGTGACGGGCGATGACTTTTGCTTTTTTGAGTTTTTTTCTATCTTGAATAGCCTTAAAATATAAAAATCATCTTTCATCTATCACAGACACGCATCGCCATGTGTTTCATTCTCTTTTGAAGAACAAAATGCACAGCGCCTGCTTGTTATCGATTGTTTTGCGGACAATCGACTCACCTTACATACTTTTGGGAGGCACCCAATTTTTGTAAGATATGGTATTAAGCTCTTGTTGCACCTCGAACCAAATACCTCTTTCCTCTTATAGACTCGTTTCACAGCCAAACTGCCACGTTTGCATTTCCTCAGCACCTTGCCGTTGGAATCTCCCTGCTTTAACTTCGTCCACCTATTCCAAAACTGAAATAGTTAAGATTAAATTGCTTAGATCGACCATTGCTGGCAGGATGGTTGATAGATTTAAAAACATCCTTTTCCTGAGTTACCACAGATTATCTAGGCTAAGCCCTAAAAATGCAAGACGACTACTACCTTGCGTGTTAATTAGTAATCAATTTGAAAGTTTTCCTTTTTTTATTTTTTGTAGTCTTTACAACCTCTGAGGGAATCAAACCCTCTAGCTTATAACTTATCCGGAATATAATTAGCTACGCAACCATGCAAGGTCCAGTCGCTCCGCAACCATTTGTAAGTTAATGAGTGATATGTGAATTCTAAGCCTACTGCCTACCCCATTCTGGGACACAAACACTCAAACGGCGATGCCCGGAATCGAACCAATGGAAACATAGGAGAGAAACCACTTACCTGTCACCGCCAAAACGAGACCGAAGCCTCGAAAAAATATAATAAAGATAAAGGAGACGTCAATGAACGAAATAGAGGGTGGGGCTCGAACCCTCAATGTCCTTTACGACACCCTGATTTCAGGTACCTCTCTTTTCAATTCTTGACACTACCATTCTAACAGATTTTAGACTTCATGCGCATTCACTTTAGCTCACTTTGTCTATGATTGTCTCCTCTAGTTCGGACTCAGCCTGTTTGCGTAATCTGTAATAAGTTGCCTTACTAATTCTCAAATTGTCGCAAATATCCTCAATGTAAGTCTTAGTAATGTAAGTCATTCTAAGGACAGACCTACTTTTTGGATTTTTAAGCCTATTGATCATTCTAACTAATTCAAGTTTTCTGTTAATAACCTCTTTAGTATCCTGCTCTATAGCCTCTTTCATCACTACCAGCTGAGTATAGACATCATCAACTTTTCTAGTCTGTCCACCTTGGACTTTGACACCTGACCACTTAGGACTTGAGAGCAAACCTGCCTCAAGCTCATTGATTTCATCTATACGGCTTTGGATGTCCATGTCAAGGTCTTGTAATTCTTTCAATAGCTCTTTAGCCTTGTTCACTCTCTATCTCCTTTGTGATATAATAATATTATTGAGATTATAGCTGAGGCAGAGAATGCCTTGGCTTTTTTATTTTATTCTTTATTCGTAATCACACTACCTGCACCGTTGACAGTAACCCAGCCATGTTTCTCTCTGGCTTCTGCTTCTTTCATCCGGATAAGATTATCTGTAATTGAGTCTGACTTAGCTTTGTTAGCCTTGGCCTCACCTTCTGCTTTGATGATACCTGCATCAGCTTCTGCTTGAGCTTGAACTTTCTTGGTATCGGCTTCAACCTTAGCTTTTTCTTGTTCCTGCTTAGCTGTATCTATCTCTTTTTGTTTAACAGATTCATTTTTGATTGCTGCTTCAATCTCATCGCCTGCGTCTTGGTCTGTGATGGTAAAAGATACAAACTCCAAATCATAAGACTCAAATTTTTCTTTGAGAGCTTTATCAATCATTTCATAAACTTCTGTACGCTTATTACCGAGGATATCGTAAATATCGTAATTTCCTGTTACAGATTCAATAGCACGCTGAACAGCAGGAGAAACAACGCTGTCATTTACATTTTCTAAAGTTGTGTAGTTAGAAAAAACAGTCATCGCTTTTTCTTTATTGACACGATATTTCACATCAATATTGGTGTTGAGCCACTGACCATCTTTTGTCTGAGTCGTGATTTTCTCCATTGTTTTTGTTTGAACAGATGTAGATAAGGTGTAGACTTTGTCAATAAATGGCATTTTTAGATGATACCCTGTTTGCAGGGTATTTTCTTGCACACCTCCAATTGCGCTAACCTTAACTCCAACTGTATTAGCTGGGATACGCTTCACAGCCGTGAGACGAAAAATCCCAAGTGAAGCAACAGCTGCAACTGTAATGATACCGCCCTTGGCAAGTTTTGTAAGTGTCGTTTTTCCTGTTTCGTTATTGTATTGTGTAAACATTGTTTTTACTCCTTTTTCAAATTATTTTCCCATCGAAAACTAGTGTTATTGTGCCTGTACCGTCTTTGTGTTTAGATACTAAAGCACGGCAATCTGAGCCTAATTCAATACCCTCAACTGTGATACTGCGCTTTATCCTATCAACATTGATGATTGTTCCCATTAATGTTTTAATTCTCATGTTCCATCTCCTCAATTAACCAAGCAAGGCTCTTGAGTTTCTGTCATAATTCCTCCTACGCCTCTACTACTGGAAAGTGGATTTTACCAATAACTAGCGACCCTACACTGTAGTAATAGCCACCATTGCCATCATCAGCCTCACATTCTGCCAAAGCTATTGGATTTTGATTGTGGTAAATAGTGACCGTATTCTCACAAGTGGTCCCGTCGCCATTGCCGGATTTTGTGGGTTCTCCGATTTTTACATCAGTAATGACTGCGTCTAGTGTGACATTCTTGAACTCTCCACCTGCTGAGGCACAGCAATCACTTTCAGACATTTCAATAGTGACCTTTGTGCCATCTTCAAGCAGTAGAAAGTCTTTATCCCATTTCACGATACGCTTGTAGAGTAACAATTCTTTAAGTTCTTCTAGTGAGCCATAACGCTCATCTTTTCTGCCCCACATGGAGCACCAATCTGGGATTTCAATAGTTTTGGTCATCTTAATTACCTCTTTTCTTTAAATATTCTTGATTTTCATACACATTCCCAACGACCTCACAATCAGCATGTCGTAACCACAATTCACATCCGTGTTGTTTAGATTCAAGACGATATGCTCCTCCATGATGCCTTACAACTTCGTAATAAGTCGGTTCAGAATAGACGTCCTTAGACATTTTGACTATGTCGTTTTCAAAGACTTCCTTGCCGTTCTTGTCTTTTAACCCCGTTGATTGCATGATGACTAGATGATCAACAAAAATATAATCCGGAGGACACATGACATCTTCCTGTTCAACCACTACAACCTGCCCACTTTCTGTTATTGAGAAAGTATCTTTAAACATCTCTTTATTTGCGCTATCCCACGCTCTAAACTTCGGCACCATTCGGCAAATCCTCCTCTTTGACAAACGAACCGTCAATCCATTTACCCTTGCGGTCTTTGATTTCTTGGTATGCCAGTTCAAAACATTCCTCAAAACTATAACCAAGCGATTTGCTGATTGATTTTAAATAACTAATTGAACTTACCAAATTGTTTCGAGTCGCTACCCTGCTGACTACGCTATAATGTAATTGAAAAGAACAGATGTTGAAATTTAACCATTTATAACATTCCATCACATCTTCGTTTTCTACGAACCATGATTCCTTAAAAATCTTATGCACATCCTCTTTTATTAGCAAGGCTAGCCCTACAATCACAACTGCACAATCTCCGATGCTGTCCTTGGTCAGCTTCTCATTTTTCTTGAGATAGCCGGCGCATAGTTCGCCGAACTCCTCACTGAGTTTCAAAGACTGCTTGTCTAATCGTCCACCGTTCTCAAGGTCACGGTCAATAAACCATTGCTTGACTTTGTCTATCGTGTTCACAACATCACCTCATCCCCTACTTTGATTTTCTCAAATTGTTCTCTAGTGACTACGAACACACCGTAATCTCTGATAGTCACTGTATACAGCTTGCCATGCCGTCCTTTCTCGACGACTTTCCCAAATATCTCAGCGCCTGCGTTATCCGCCTTGTAGATAACCATCGGCTTCTTCTCTTCCAAATCTCGAATCCTGTCCATCTGCCAGATGTTTAGTCCAGCAGACAATAAAATCCAGATAGCTATAAATCTTTTCATGTTCACTCCCTGTAATTATTGTAAATTTCAATAGCTGGAATTGATTCATTATCAATAGCAGAAGTAATTATTAGCTCGCTTCCAACTTTTCTCTGAAATTCTAGCAACTCCTCTATCGAATTGATTTCGATAAAATACCCCTCTGCGCCGTCCGGGAATTCTCTTTGTATTCGACCTTTAGACGCTTTATGATTTACTCCTTCAGAAAGCCAATTGCCTTCCATCCAAGAAAATCGCTCATCATATTCTTCAAATGTCGAACAGCCTCTAACTTGTATTTTTGTGTATTTTTTAATCACAGCGTTAGGAATTCGATTTTCAACCCACCCGCTTGTGCTTGTTAGTAAAAATTCCATCACTCCACCTCCTTTTCAACTGTGATAGTAAAATCCCGACCATTTATATTTAAAGGCAAAACTGCCCCTGCTTTTGAGTCACTTTTTAGCAAATCCAATACAATCTCTAAAACTTGCTTGCCTAAAATCAATTGTGTTTCTAAAATATTTTGCTCATCTTTCATCACTCCACCTCCTCAATCTCAATTCCTGGGCAATCGAATACCCAGCCGAAGCCAGCTTCTTCTAGTTGTTTGCGGGTGAATTTAGACCTTAATCTACTTTGTAAAAATCCTAAGAAATTCTCGTCTTCAACTCTCACAAGATACTGTTCTGCAGCTGTAATCTTCACATAATACCGCTTCTCTTCCTCGACCTCGTAGCCGAAAATCCAAGCTAGTGCGAAAGTTTCTTGATTTTCTGCCCATTGCATCCACTTTTTAATCTCGAAATTTTCTTCAAAGATACTCATTGCTCCAAATAGAGAACTCCCTATATTTTTTGAATGAGTTATCCAATCCGCCACAAACTGCGGAACTTTAACTTTTTGCGGTTCGTCTAGTTGATTCGCTAATTCATTCTCTACCTCTAATAAAATATAAGTATAGTCAGTGTTCGCTTGATACCCTGCTACTTTATGAATTGAGCCTTTACTAAGATTTTCCAAAAAAATATTAAGTTGCTCCACCGCTGACGTTTTTGCGTCGTCAATAAATTCTATATATCGTTTCATTGTTCTACCTCTCAACTCACCTTGTGGATTTCCAGATTTCCAAATTCTTGGCCATGGTTTACAAAATATGAACCAATCAGGATAGCGTCAGCTTCATCGTCTTTGACGTTCAGGTCGAATTCATAAGACACCTTGGCAACTGCCTGCAGCTTCATTGATTTTTTACTTCGGTCCTTGTAACTAAACTTCCAGTACTTGCGCCAGGTCGACACGTTCACGAAGTACACATTGTCAGCAATCAATCGTCCAAGGATGATGCCTGTCACAATTCCAATACTGATCATAGACTGCTGATTTGGCCCCATGACTGAGTTCTTCTCGACTACAATTGATTCAAAATGGCAGTCGTATTTCTGTAGCGCTCTCGATTGAATCGCTCGCAATTCGCTAGCCATGAAGCGCCCACGTTCAAAGAAAGACTTGCTTTTATGTTTTAAGACACCACTCTGGACAAGATTAGAGCCGTGAAAGACGGCCCATCCTGTCGCAGTAGTTGAAATGTCTAACGATAATGTCAGAGATTTCATTGCAGTTCTCCCTTGAATCCACAGAGATCAAATAGGTTTCGTTTATTACTCTCAATAAACTCAAAGAACTTCTGAAGTTCGGCCAAGTGACGCTTTTCTCTCTTGATTCCAAGGCTCGTATGATACTCTGTCGGCATTTTCGGTGTCGCCTTAATATCTAACCAGTAGAGAGGCTCAAACACGTCGCCACTTGTATCAAGAGAAGCATCTGCATCTGTATTTCTAAAATGCATCTGCATATCATATTCAATTTTATTGGTGATCGTGATGGTCTTGTCCACGATTTCAAGTGTGATATCTGTTCCTGGTATATCGATTTTGTTTAGCATTTATTTTCTCCAAAAAAATGCGACTGCCTTTGTGATAATTGGCTAAATACGGGCAGTCGCTCGTCCAAGGTCACATGACCTTTACTAACGTTTCCTAGTTCGCAGTTTTACAAGAATGCCCGGCTTGTTGATTTTTGAGTTGTTTCCATTTTGGAAATAGTTGTTTTTGGTTATTTCCCCCTCTTAAAAGGGCAATAATTGAATGACAATAAAATCTTCCGATGTTTTTTTAACATCACAAACATAGGCATTAAGTAAGGATTCCTCAGTTTTGTATGTTGTTTGATTTTTAACACTTTCATTCCAACGAATAAATCGAGGTTTTAGTCCGGGCCAACCAGAACGACCAAACAAAGCAATACACTCATCTTTATCTTGATGTATTGCAAATGTGATGCCATGAGGACAACCTGTGTCGTGAGTTTCTAGTATGTCTTTTACTTGTTTACTCATCAGACCACCTCCACACGCTGACTCAACGCTTTCGTTTTGCAGTATTCACAATGACCGCATGGCGTTGCCTTTTCTTTACCCTTTTTAACATCGTCAAGATGCTTAATAAGCATAGATAACTCAGATAGCTCGTAATCAAGTTTTTCCTGAGATTGAAAAACAATCGCTCTGGTATCAGGGGTCGGCTCTTTTGTCACTGCGTATATAACAGGGGTAAACTCCTTGCCATACTGCTCTTTCAGCATTTTCTTATACGCTGCCATTTGAAGTACATATCCCCAAGCTTCGAACCAGCGGACTTGAATATTTCGTCCGCTTGCTTCATCCTGAACCCAGACCATGCTGTCAATGTCTGATTTTGTGGTCTTAATGTCTACGAAATAGCCCTTTTCAACATTGAGGCAATCAATCTTGCCTTTAAATTCCACTCCTTCGATTTCGCCTGTGACAGCAACCTCTTTCTGGCCGACATAGTAATCCATAAATTGCTTGTCAGCTTCCAATCGCTCAATCATGCGCTGGCCAACCAGAAAGTCAGCTTTTAACTGACCTTTGGTTTCCCCAGCTTTCGAAATCATGGCATCTGCATTTTCATCCATAAACTTCTTATGTGCTTCTGGACTTTCAAAATAGCTGTGAACCATGTTACCAACCAAAAGAGCTGTGTTATCTCGTTGGTCTTCCCACTCTCCCTCTAGCTCTGCCAATGCCCGTGCTTCGCACTCCCTAAATCGCTTGTATTGCGAGATAGACCAATATTGACGTGCGGAAGCTACTGAGTAGTAATCTTCTCCAAGTAAATCCAGCTTCATTTCATCTCCACCTTTACTGATTTTGTTTGTGGCTCAAATTGAACGCCGTGAGCATTGAGCCATTCTTTAAATTGCTCCTTTGTTTCCTTTGCGTTCTCTGCTGGAAAAATTAAATCTACAGTAAATTTGTAACCATATTTTTTAACGTCATCCTCAGAAGCCATATTTTGCGATTTTCGGCCTGTTTCTTTCTCTGGGGTGTAATTGCCCCCTGAACTGGTTTCGGGCTCAATTTCAGGCTGATTTTGGGCGGAGAATCGACTTTGAGCATCTTGTTCCGCTTCTGCTTTGGTCCGTCTAAGCTCATCTGCGTCAGCATGTAGGATATCGATAGTATCCAAAGCAGAGCGCCCCTCTCTTAATAAATCAACGTACTTTTCAGGCTTCAAACCTTTAGCTACCGCGATAGCAGTCATTTCATCTATACGCTTTTTCAACTCGTTTTCCGCTTTAGCTCGTTCAGCCAATGCCTTATCATCAAGAATTGCTTGCAAAACATCAACAAGTTTCGCTCCCTCGTCATATCTGCGAATGTAGACAGTAGGTCCGAAACCAGCTTTAGCTGCCGCTTCTGTAATCTGGATAAGTCCAGCTTCACGTTGTTGCTTCTTAGTAGCTTCTTCTGCAACCAAACCAACAATCATCTTAGAAGTAGCTTGATTGATTCGCACATTATCGGCCATAAAACACTTCTTCTTGCTGAAATCATCAAAGTAAATAGCAAATAATTTGATGTCAAGTTCTATACCACTTTCTGCTATTGCAGATTCAAAAGCTTCTCTGACCGTCTCCTTTCGGGCTTCTGTTTCTCTCTCCTCAAACTCCCTGATTTGATTTTTAATGTCTGTCTGCAAAGTTTTGATAGGGTCTAATATGCTTTCAACCCAGTCCTTTGCTTCGTCAAGAGGTTTAGAGTATTCTGAAAGCTGGTTTTTAAGTTCTTGTTCAATCTGACGCTGTACTCGTCCCAACTCGTCTTTGACTTTAATGTCGTCTGATAAAGTTTCTTCTGTAACGACATAACCAGCGTATTTCTTTTTATAAGACTCTAAAGCTTGCTCCAAAACTTCTTTGCCTTGGATTTCAATTTCGGCAGCTTTTAGAACAAAACCAATCTCTAGATCTGTTACCGGAACAAGTTCCAAACTATCCGTCACATCTTTTAATTCTTCGGTCATTTTAGAAATCCTCCCCTTCTAGCATGTCCATTGGACCATTTTCTGGCTCATGGTCAATTACTCCACCTGTTTCTTCTGGAGCACCTAACAAATCAGATAGATTGTCAGATTCTGGAGGTGTGACGTCCTTTGCTCTCTTCACTTCGTTTACGTTGGAATCCTCGTTATCGGCCATAATAGCTTCCTGCAACTCAATTGAGAGAGGAGCATACTTACTTAGAAGCTCTTTGATAAGTGTTTTTTGAGCCATGGCATCAAATTCTGTCTTCCAAGGAGTTCCTGGTTTAAAATCTCCAATCTGCTTGTCGTAGGTTTTAGAATATTTCTGAGCATGTGCTATGACTTTTTCTTTTTTCCAGAAAATCATCTTTCGAAATCCATTGATCAATTCCAAACTTGCAAAATATCCCTCAACCTCTCCGCTATCAACTTGCTCTTCTTTGAGGTGTAACGTGCCATAAACTTTGTCGTATCGCAAAAATTCCTCTTTGTAAACGATGTCGCAGTTTATGTTTCTGATTTGTCCACTACGTTGAGCCAATTGGATAAAACCTCTGTAACCCATTTGGAATTGCGCTTCGTTTATTTTTACCCAAGTGTTCCCATGCTTCTCATTTCTGTTATACGGTACTACGTATGCCATTCCAAGACTTGGCTCAATCGGTAGTTTTAAAGTCGCCGCTTTCATGGCAGCGTTCATGATGCTTGTATTTGTAGCTTTAGCTAGGTGACTATTATTGTTTATAATCGACAACAAACTTGCAACAAATTGTGTTTCACTCCCGTCCAATACCGACTTAAATTTTTCTAACGCCGCTGGACTTTTGAATGCTTGTTGTGGTGTCAATGTGTCGAATTTAGCTATTTCATTTGCCATTTTGTTTTCTCCTATGTATTCATGTTAATTCTGCGTCTAGCATTTTGTTTCAGGTTGTCCAAACCGTTTCTATAATCATCAATAAGCCCTAAATTGCTATCGATAAATCGCTCGACTACTCTGTTCAGCAAGTCTTGCGACGTAGAGCCTTCGAGTTCAGATAAAACTCCAATCAATTCTTTTTGTTTCGGAGACATTTCAATTCTGATATAACTTTTCCCTTTGTTTGAAGGTATATTTGTCATTTTCTTCTCCTTTTAGTTTTAGTAATTAAACATTGTTCCACAGTATCCAGCTTCTTCCAATGCTAATTTTTGAAAATAATGTAACATGTCATTAATACTCATTTTTCTAACCATTTTCTCGGTTAGACACTCGCCATCAATTTCTGCTTTCATTTCTTCTCTGAGTTCTTGTTTCCATTTTTTGTAATATAATCGCTTTTTCAGTTCTTTCTTCCTTTCGTCTTCTTCAAATTCCAATTTTCACGCTTTATACGCCGATTTTCGTTTTGCAATTTCAAAATAATATTTTGTTGGTTGTTGATGATTTCTCCGAGCTCAATTCCAAGATGCATATACTCAGCTCGCCAGTTGTCGATTTCTGCAAGTAGTTCCTGAATCATATTTCATCACCCACGTATCGATACTGCCCACATCCAATATAGATGTATTGGCTTGGGTCAAGTTCTTCTCGTTCTTCAGGCGGTTGCATTATATCTCTGTCATAATCAAACATGCGCATACACCTTTCCGAGTTCCAGAACTCGTTTCACATATCCAGCCTTGGATGTTAGCCCAAGATCCAGTAATTCGTTTTTTTCTTCATGATTGGCCAAAAGCCATACACGGTTTTCAAGTTCAATTCTCGTCATTATCTGATCCTCAACGTAGCACTTTCATAATCACTTTCTTAGGTTCTGGCAAAGCTAACGGCTCTGGCTTCAAACCTTCAGGGCGTTCGTTATCAAACGTAAATCCTTGAAACTCTCTACGGATGTTTTGACGGATTTCCTCACGTTCAAGCTCACGACCGATTTCAACCGCTTCGTTAAACGCTTGTATAATCTTCGTATCACGTTCTTCTAACTTGCGTTGTTTTTCAAGTTCATGCAGTTCCATTTGTCGTGCTAAAATCCCAGCTCCGATAAATCCTAAAATCACTGCGCCAGTTCCTAAAAGCTGGTTGATTAATGGTGGTTCAAACATTTTTATACTCCTAACATTTTTTCTTTTTTCATATTCTCAAGCATTTCTGATAACGTTTCTTTCTTTGTACGATAGCGATTACGACTTTTCCATTTGACGAACATGCGAAATCCTTCGTAATCGATAAATACAATCTTATGAGTTGGGTTATCGATGAACTGCTTGAAGTCTGGATGTTCTCGCATTTCACCCGCCCAGACTTTTGCAGTCCCTGGAGTCAATCCTTCCCACCTCTGACAAAGATGCTTGTAATCACCATGCGTGGCTTTTTCGTCCACATCAACTGGCTTATAAGTAATTTCTGTTTTCGGCATGCAATTTCCTCTCTTTCGTGTTATAATCATGTTGAATATTTAAGTATGCGCCTGATTGCCGTCAGGTGCTTTTATTTTTAGATTCTATAGACGCTTCCATTTGTTGCATAGTACGTCAGCTCGTTCATCTTATTTGTGAACCGTTCGTCTGTCGTAATCAACAACCGCTCCTTCAGCAAGCTAGATAGTCCGTAATGTTTTTCTTCAAACTGTTCAATAATTTTCTGACGTTCTTCAGTAGTCACTTGCTGAAAAGGTGCGTCTAGACTCTGTGTCGTTGCTAAATTTGAACGCATTAGTCTTCATGTTTCCTTTCGTTATTCTATCTACGAGGCTTTTCTCGTAAAGTTGCTCCAAGTGATTGCCTCCATAGTTCGTAGTTATAATCGTATTCGTCCTATTTTCAAGTATCTGATACAGGACTTTTTGCATCCAGTTGTTCCCCTGCTTGATTTCATCTCCTACACTCGACTCTTTGCCAAGGTCGTCCAAAATCAAGTAGTCCACTTTCTGCAAGAACTGGATAGTCCGTCTTTCTTCCCACTTGGAATCCTTGTATCTAAAAGCGTCTTTCATCCGTGAGAATAGTTCCATGGATGGAATATAGACCACCGAGCGCTTCAACTGGAACTTCTGGAAACTCTCGTTCAGGGTCTTGGCAATTCCAACTGCTAGATGGCTCTTACCAACTCCAGGCGGACCGCTGATAATCGTATTCCCCTCATATCGCTCCTTCACATAGTCAACCGTCACACGCTTAGCGAAATTGACTGCTTCAGCGTCTTGGTTTGTGTGAATCTCAAAGTTGCCGATAGTAGCCTTTTGTAAGTCAGGTGGAATGATGCTCTCCTTAGAAAATAAAGAGTAAGATCTTGTATTTCTGATTTGAGCCTCAGCTTGAGCAAGTTGTTCGCCTGCTTGACTGTTGATTTTCTCCTGCTCACATTCAGGACAATAAGTCAGCACATTCTGAGTACAAGGGTTGACTGAGCGCCATATATAGACTCCCTCATGCTTGGGGCATTGAGTATTCAAGGTTTCAATCTGTAAAAATCTACCCTGCAATTCATCTCTTGATACTGCTCGCATAGCACCCTCCTAGAATCCCATTCGTGGGTTGTAACCATCGTCTGACAATCTCAACTCACTGCTTGATTTCCCACTTGACAGCTTCGGTTTCTGCCTATTCTCCACCAACTCAACAGTCGTTAAACCTTTCTGCTTCCAATCTCTCAAAATGCTACTGAGATACTTGAAGTACGGCTTACCATTGCCCACGCATTCCTTGATTGCTAACTTGATAACCTCTTTACTATGGTCTTGTAAAAAGTATTTCAAATCCTCAATCTCAAACGGCGTTGGGTATCTTCCAAACTCTGAAAAAATCCAATCGTGAACAATTCCCAAGTCGTTTTCTGCTGGGGCGTCCTCTATACTATATAGAGAGTTACCACCATCACCATCTGGTTCACTCAGTCTTGATAAATTAGTATTGATATTATCAGTCTTGATTGTGTCAACTTTTTTTACTTCTTGAAGTAAAGTTTTTTTACTTCCGTGGTCAACTTTTTTTACTTCTTGAAGTAAAGTTTTTTTACTTCCAGAAATGTATAACCTGTTTGGCTTATTCACACCTTGCCGAAACTCTCTAAGCAATCCCATATCAGCAAGTTCTTTTTTTGCTGATATGATTGTTGGTTTACTACAATTAAGTTTTTCCATAAGTTGCTCGTTCGTATAATAGACGTAAACATCCCCTTTCTCATCAAACCATTTGTTTTGAATTGACAATGTCCGCCTATCAAAGAGAAACATATATATCTGCTTCGCTTTGTCGCTCAGTACATTGTAAGGCGGTTCATAAAGCCACTGTGGCATCTGATAGAAAGCGTTGTTCTTTACTTCGTTTATTTTCAATCATTCTTTCTCCTTTACTCTTCAAATTTCTCCCACGACTCGTTGATTCGCAATTTTTTATTAATGCGAAGCTTCAAGTCATCACTTCCTTTGCCATCTTTGAAAAGTTGCGTGATAGCTGATGGACTAACACCCACAACGATAGCCAAATCCGTTTGTGACCACCCTCGTTTTTCAATTCGCTCTTTTACAAGCTCAATCCATTTACGATGTTGTTGGCTCATGCGACCTCCTCCTTTTTAATTAATTAAGTTAAAGAGCTAGTAAATTATTTTATAAAACGCTTGACAGCTTTTAGCGTATCTGCTAAAATGAAAGCATAATTAAAAACCTTGATAAAACCTTATATCTATCAACTTACTCGCTCGCTAAAGCTATTTATTTTTAGATAAGTTTTAACTTCGTTTTTTACTAACTCATTAACTTACAAAAACTATTTTAGCGTAAACGCAAAATAATGTCAACTAATTTTTGCGTATTTTATAAAATATTTTTTGTCATGTCTTAGAAAGGCTGATAAATCAATGTTTTCTACTTTTGAAATCGTAAAAGATTTATGTGAAAAACAAGGGATTTCGCTAAATACTTTAGAAGATAAACTAAAACTAGGCAAAAATTCTTTGTATGGGTTGAAGAGGAATCAACCTTCTGCCGAACGGCTACAACAAATCGCCGACTACTTCAATGTATCCACCGACTACCTGCTCGGACGAACAGATAACCCTGCTATCGCCGGGAGTGATGAATTTGCTCAAGTAAACGGACAAACCATAGACTTACGTAAAGCAGCAGCCAACACCATGTTATTTGACGGGAAACCACTAAATGAAGATGATATCGACTTCATCACATCCGTCCTATCCGCCCACTTCAAAAGCAAAGGAGAACGCTAATGACTATCACTATCAACTTCACAGAAAAAAATTCCTACATCACGGACTATCTAAACAAACACGGTATTGACACAACGACTATGGATTTTGATGACTTCATGGCACTCATGGAAGATATCGAAGACGCACGAGCAGCCGACCAAGCCTATATGGAGTATTTAGCCGACCCAGTTACTTATACTATGGATGAGGTCTTGGATGAACTAGGACTAACTCGAGAGGATATTGCTTAATGTATCGGCTAGATATTGATAAAAAAGCTCTCAAGCAACTTAAAAAACTAGATACCCCAACTAGAAAACAAATCCTATCCTGGCTTGCTAAAAACATTGAAAACACGACCAATCCACGACAACATGGAAAAGCATTAAAAGCCAACCTTGCAGGTTACTGGCGATACAGAGTAGAGAATTACCGCATCATCTGTGATATCCAAGACGATAAACTAGTCGTCCTAGCCGTGGAAATCGCCCACCGCAGAGATGTTTATAAATAACGAAGGAGAACTATGACACTCGCTAAACTCTGCGAAGAATATCAAGTAGAACTTTGTCTCTTCGACGGTTCAAACTGGCACAGTAGCGGTTTCTACAATCCAGACACAAACGTACTCGCTATTGACCACAACTTGACTCCTGAACAACAAATCCAAGTCGCACTACACGAACTTGGACACAAAGACCACACACGCTCAGAGTACCAGAACGCCCGTCTACGCTGTGAAAACGAAGCTGATAGGAATATGATCCATCATCTCGTAAAAGACGCACTAGAAAACTTAGACGATCCCACAGAGTTTGATTACCTCAAATTCATGTCTTACTACAATCTAAAAACCATGACAAATGAAATCATGGTTAAGGAAGAATATTTAGCATTAGTAAATTAAAAAAAGGAGTATCAATATGGAAATTGATAAAGTAAAAGCCGATTTAAAACAAGTCGGCAAACGTGTAGCAGAACTCAGCCAAAGCATTACGAATGAAGAGCAAACCAAAAACGCCTTTATTATGCCTTTCTTCCAAGCGCTTGGGTATGACATATTCAACCCTCTTGAGTTTGTTCCAGAGTTTACTGCCGATGTGGGCATTAAAAAAGGCGAAAAAGTCGACTATGCAATCATTTTGGATGGCGAGCCTCAAATCCTAATTGAATGTAAATCAATTACAGAAAACCTTACTAAGCACGACTCTCAACTATTCAGATATTTCGTAACTACTAAATCAAAATTCGGTATCTTGACAAATGGTAGAGAATATAAATTCTTTACTGATTTAGATGAACCAAATAAAATGGACACAACTCCATTCTTAACAATCGATGTGACTGATATCAAAGAAAATCAATTTACTGAAATTATCAAATTCCACAAAGAGAATTTTGATATTGATAATATTGTTTCATCAGCTTCTGAATTGAAATACCTCAACAATCTTAAAGCGTTTCTGACTGAAAACATCACTACACCTTCAGATAGCTTCCTCAGATATCTAACATCAGAAATCTATGAAGGTCGTGTGACTCAAAATATCTTAACGACATTTTCTCCTATCATCGTGAAAGGGTTTAATCAATTCATCACAGAAAGAGTTAATGAAAAATTAAGTGCAGCACTTAATACAAGCGTTGAAACAAAAGTAACAACCGACATTCCAAAAGCTGAAACCGAACCCGAAGAAGTTGTTGAAGTAGCTGACGAAATTATCACAACTCCTGCTGAGTTAGAAGTTTATACTGTTGTTAAAATGCTTGCTAAGGATGTAGTATCTCCAGAACGTGTATTTTACAGAGATAACCGAAGCTATTTCAATGTTTTAGTCGATGATAACATCAAAAAATGGGTATTACGTTATCGTTCAAATTCAAAGAAAAGCACAATCGAAATTCGTGATAAAGGTATCTTCCCAGTATCCACTCCCCTCGAAGTCGCAAATTATGCTAACGAGATTTTAGAAGTAATTGAAAAATTTGCATAAGATAAAGGAGAACACCCATGAAAAAACTACTAACAACATCCGCTATCTTGCTTTCTGCTACCGTCCTAGTAGCATGTTCTAACAACCAATCAGCTACCAAAGATGGCGCAGAACAACCAAAAACAGAGCAAACTAAAGCAAATGACAAACCTGCTTCTAAAAAGGCTACTAGCTTAGACGATTTTAAAAAAGCACTAGAAAGCAACGGCTTTACTATCAAAGAAGAAATCTCAAAAGAAGCTAGTCTTATTCAAGCCGAATCAGGGAAAGGGTTCATCTTAGAAGATGATACTGCTGTAGAGGTTTACGAATACTACGATAAAAACCCAATGTTTAAAGAAGCTAAGAAAGAAAAAGAGTTAATCGGACATCCTGCTTATATCTACGGAAATCATGTTGTTTTAGTGCTTAATGCTACAGACTCAAAAGATAAGATTCTAGAGAGCTTCAAAGGATTTGAGTAGAGAAAAAATCAACTTTTCTCATTTTGAAAACAGGTCAAACAAAAAATCCCCACACTCGCCATCGCCAAATTTTGAGTGTGAGGATATCGTCTATAAGAAACAACCATTCAAAAGGTCGTTTTCTTATACCCATTTTATCAAGAAATGAGGTAAAAATCAATGTGGGTAGAACAACATAAAAGCGGAAAAGTAAATTTTTTTGAGAGATATAAAAATCCTTACACCGAAAAATGGTCTAGAGTTTCAGTTCTCATGGAAAAAGATACCCCTCGCATCAGAAAAGAAGCTCAGAAACAACTTGAAATAAAGATAGCAAATATTCTGAGTGAACTAGAAAGCTCAGAAATGCTTTTTACGGAACTTTTCGACCAGTGGTGGTCATTCTACAAACAAGAGATTAAACGTTCTTCTATCGCTTCATTAAGCGGAAATATCAAAGAGATAAAAGATGACTTCGGAATTGGTATCAAAGTTTCTAAAATTGATCCCAAATATGTCCAATCATACCTAGATAAACTCGATTGCTCAAGGAATAAAAAAGAGCGAAATAAGTCCATGCTCAATCTTGCTTTTGATTATGCAATAGACCTTGGAATTATTAAGGATAATCCAGCTAGGAGAGCTAAGCTTCCAAGAGTTCAAAAGACATTAGAAGATTGGAAAAAGGTAGGACAGAAATATCTTGAAGAAGATGAAATCAAACTACTGCTGAAAGAGTTGTATCGTAGGCCAAGTACCTATCGAATCGGACTTCTCTCTGAATTCATGAGCCTGAATGGTTGTCGTATTGGGGAAGCCGTAGGAATTGAACCTCATAATGTTGATTATGAATCTAACACCCTGCAGCTTCATGGAACATATGACCACACGAATGGATATCAAAAAGGTGAAAAAACTTCACCGAAAACCCTGGCATCCTATCGCGAAACCGTCATGACCACCCGTGAAAAAGAGATAGTAGAAGAGATGGAGTTCATGAATGAACTGGAGAAGAATACCAATCCTCGCTATAAAGATATGGGCTTCATTTTCACAACAAAAAATGGAGTTCCTTTGCAAACAAACTCTTTTAATCTAGCTCTAAAGAAAGCTAATGAAAGACTTGAAACACCAATCCAGAAAAACCTTACTAGCCACATATTCCGTCACACGCT
Organism: uncultured Streptococcus sp.; assembly: GCA_963522215.1. GTDB lineage: Bacteria > Bacillota > Bacilli > Lactobacillales > Streptococcaceae > Streptococcus. Next base: position 42,747 of record CAUQXM010000002.1, read on the forward strand.
GGTAAGTCGACTTGCTGAAAACAATGTACCTCTTAAAGCTATTATGGATCGTGTGGGGCACTCCGATGCAAAAACAACCACTCAAATATATACTCACATCACAAAACAAATGAAATCAACGGTAGCAGATGTTATGGAAAAGTATTAGTCTATGCCCCAAAAATGCCCCAAAAGCAAAAGAAAAGCCAGTCACACAAGCTCAAATGCTTGATATGACAGGCTTTTTAAAGGCTGATTATTTAACAGCGTCTTTAAGAGCTTTACCAGCTTTGAATGCTGGAACTTTAGAAGCTGCGATTTTGATTTCTTTACCAGTTTGTGGGTTGCGACCTTTACGTGCTGCACGCTCACGAACTTCAAAGTTACCAAAACCGATCAATTGAACTTTTTCACCAGCTGCAAGGTATTCAGTTACTGCTGCAAATACAGCTTCAACTGCTGCTGCTGAATCTTTCTTAGTCAATTCTGTAGCTTCTGCTACTTTAGCGATCAAATCTTGTTTGTTTGCCATGTTAATGATTCCTCCAATTTAATTTCTAATTAACAATTATAATCATATCCTAAAATCCCTTTTAGGTCAAGTTAAAAACGCTATTTCTTCCCATTTTATTTATTTTTTTAAGAGTAGTAACGTACTAAAATAGCCCAAGCGTTCTCACCCGTGTGAGTTTGAATAATAGAGCCCGTTTCCAAAACTGAAATTGGCTTTTCAACATAAGCTTGTAAGCTTTCTTTCATCTCTTTTGCCCAATCAGCACTTCCAGAATATGAAATTCCAATCTCTGCTACAGAACGTTCAGAGAGAGATGTTGTCAACTCATCCAACCATTTTTTAAAGGTTTTAGCTCCACGACCTTTAACGATTGGTTGCAATTCATGGTCTTTCATCTGCATGACAACACGTATATTGAGAAGTGAGCTCAACAATCCAGTTACACGGCCAATTCGTCCACCTTTAACAAGATTTTCCAAAGTCGAAACACCAATATAGAGTTCTGTGTGGTTTTTAACCTCTTCTACATGAGATAAAATTGCCTCCAACTCTTTGCCTTCTTGCGCTAATTTTGCAGCCTCAACAACCTGGAATTTCAGGGCTTGGTCAGTGAAGGAACTATCAATAACTGTCACGTCGGCAGTAGATAAACTAGCACCCTGTCGCGCTGCTTCTACAGTACCAGAAAGAGCATGGGACATATGAATAGCAAGAATCTGGCTACCATCCTTGCATAGGTCTTCAAAAACTTCAGCGAAGACACCTACAGGGGGCTGGCTTGTTTTCGGGAGGTTCTTACTTGCTTGCATCAACTGAAGAAATTTACCTTCTTCTTTCAAATCCGCATCAGAATAAACAACGTTATCAATCATTACAGATAAAGGAACAACAGTGATATCTAATTGTTTTACTAGTTCAGGTTCAATAGTAACAGATGAATCGGTTACAATCTTAATTTTTGTCATAGTATCAATCTTTCTATTTTAGGATTCAGATTGGTTTTCTTACTTTTAATTATATCAAAAAAAGATTAAAAATCCTAATGGAGTCATTCAAATTTTCCTTAAAAATTTGATATAATCTACTTATAAGAAAAGAGGTCCCTATGATTAAAAAAATTTATCCCATTTTAACCATTTTACTAGGTGCTGCTATCTATGCTTTTGGTCTAACTTATTTTGTAGTTCCTCATCATCTCTTTGAAGGGGGGGCGACAGGTATTACCCTCATCACCTTTTATCTTTTTAAAATCCCTGTTTCTCTCATGAACCTGCTGATTAATATTCCCCTTTTCCTCCTAGCTTGGAAGATTTTTGGAGCAAAATCTCTCTATTCTAGTTTACTAGGAACCTTAGCTTTGTCCGCTTGGTTGGCTTTTTTTGAGCGTATTCCCCTTCATATTGATCTTCAAGGTGATTTACTGATCACAGCCCTTATAGCTGGGATTCTATTGGGAATTGGTCTTGGAATTATTTTTAATGCTGGAGGTACAACGGGGGGAACTGATATTTTAGCTCGTATTCTCAATAAATACACTCATATATCTATGGGGAAACTGCTCTTTATCTTAGATTTTTGTATTCTCATGCTTATTCTCCTAATCTTCAAGGATTTGAGATTGGTTTCCTACACGCTCTTATTTGATTTTATCGTTTCTCGTGTTATTGATTTGATTGGCGAAGGTGGCTATGCAGGTAAAGGCTTTATGATTATCACAAAACGTCCTGACCAACTTGCTAAGGCGATTAATGATGACCTAGGAAGAGGCGTTACTTTTATTTCTGGTCAAGGCTACTATAGTCAAAAAGATTTGAAGATTATCTACTGTATTGTCGGAAGAAATGAGATTGTGAAAATGAAGGAAATGATTCATCGAATCGATCCTCAAGCCTTTATAACCATTACAGAAGCCCACGAAATCCTTGGCGAAGGCTTTACTTTTGAAAAAGAATAAAAAGAGGTAATGTACTGAATTGATTTCTTTTAGAATCTACAATAATAACGTGAAACAATGATAATTTCTCCATCAAAGTAATCCTTTAAATCTTCTGTCGTGAGAGTATCGAATTGACTACTAAAATCAAGAAGATATAATTCCTCTACACCCTCTCGCTTTTACTTTCTTTCACGTTCAGTAGAGTTCAAAATATGTAAAAACAATTCCGAATGATAAGGCACTAAAGCAATCTTTAAAGATTCATTAAACGTCATAACTACGATAGGCAATAAATCCTTCATCGCAGCCTTGTTGGCAACACGAAATAATTCTTTATCAGATAGTTTGCCAATATCTTTGTGGTTTTTATAGAAATAGTAGTAATTATAAAATAATTATTTCATAATGATATCTATTTCTGTAAAAGAAAATCTGAAACATATTTTTTACCTGAAGTGTAACATTGTAGAAAATTCATTTTTTTGAAATGATGATAAAGTACAATATATTGAGGTAAGAATTTTAAAGCCAGAAAAACGCATTATATCAGGCATAAAAACTGATACAATGCGTTTATTTAATATGAAAAGATCTACTGGATTCTTTAGAAATGAACATCCAGCAGCCTTTTCACTTTTTATTAATAAGTTCCTTCTTCACCTTGGCTAGTCAAGATTACCGGACCATCCTTAGTAATGACAAATTGGTGTTCATATTGACAAGATAGGCCACCGTCAATGGTCTTATGCGCCCAGCCAGTTTTCATATCTGTATCAATTTCCCAGTCACCTGTATTGATCATCGGTTCAATAGTCAAGACCATACCTTCACGAAGACGAAGTCCACGACCAGCAATACCATAGTTAGGAACCATTGGTTCTTCATGCATAGTTGGGCCAACACCATGACCAACCAAATCACGCACTACACCGTATCCACGACTTTCAGCGTATTCTTGAATGGCTGCACCAATATCACCAATACGGTTCCCAACAACAGCTTGCTCAATCCCCTTATACATGGCTTCTTTAGTTACATCCATCAGATTTTTCACTTCTTCGGACGGTGTACCAACAGCATAAGCCCAACATGAGTCTGCTAGGCCACCAGAATAGCTCTGAGTGTATTTTTTCATTTGTTCAACATTGTTGAAGTTTAATTTTGAGACATTCAGGTCAGATTTAGCAATTGGACCTCCCAAAACCATATCAACTTTGAGCAAATCACCATCTTTCAAGATATAGTGACGAGGGAAAGCATGAGCTACTTCATCATTAAGAGAGCAACAGGTAGCATAAGGATAGTCCATCATTGCACCGTCAACTCCAATCTGAAGCGGAAGGAAATTTTCTTCCTTACAACGACGGCGAACGTATTCTTCAACTTCCCACATATCTACGCCAGGCTTAATCAAATCACGCAAGCCGATATGAATACTTGCTAGAAAATCACCGGCCTTATCCATAGCTTCGATTTCACGAGCTGATTTTAATGTTATCATTTTTTCTCCTAGTTTCTAATTAATTTTAACGGTTACATTTGCTTTTGAAACAATCTGATGACCATGATAAATATCGTAATCAATAATAGCTGACCGTCTCGTATGATGGATAATGCGTGCTTGAATACGCAATATATCATCAATCTGAACAGCCTGCAAAAAGTAGATCAGCATCTGCTCGATGATGAGATTGCGACCACTATTCACAACTAAATCTTGAGTCATGTGGGTCAGAATTTCTGCCAATACACCATTAGCCAAAACACCGTTCTTCTCTAGCATAAAGGGTTCCACTGTAATCACTACTTCATCATGGTGATAAGAAAGTTTTTGACCAATCTGTTCAGAAAAAGTCGGTAGAGCCGAAACTTGGGAACGACTCATCTTCTCCATGACATCTCGTCGTGTCACAACTCCAAGCAAGGTTTGATTATTCCGAACAACCGGTACCATTTCAAAGTCTTCAGCAATCATCCGTTGACTCACATTGGCAATATTTGTCGATAATCCAACCAAAAATAGACTACGAGACATGACTTTATCAATTGTGGTACTTGGTGACTTATCACCCGCATCTCTCATAGTTACAACTCCAACAACAACCTGATGTTGGTTAATAACTGGAAAACGGCTGCTACGACTCTTACGAACTAAGTCCAAATAATCTTTGACTGTGTCGGTTTCTCTCAGAAAACCATACTCATGACTTGGGCGATAAAGTTTCTCAACTGTCAGAATATCAGTCTTGATTTGTACATTTGACAGGGCTTTGTTGATCATGGTCGCGACAGTGAAAGTGTCATGCTTGCTTCTTAAAACTGGAATTCCTTTTTGATTGGCCAGTTTAAGTACATCATCATGGACATGAAATCCACCTGTAACCAGGACTGCATTTTCATTTTCCAAGGCTAGCAACTGAATACGGGTTCGGTCTCCGACAATCAAGAGCCCCCCATCGTGAAGGTAAGACAAGATATTTTGTTCAGTCATGGCACCAATTGAAAACTTACTGAATTCTCTCTCTAAACCTTCTTGCCCAGCCAGAACCTCAGAAGAAGTCACTTCTGCAATTTCAGCAAAAGTTAATCTCTCTATAGCAACTTTCTGAGATTTAACACGGATAGTACCACTTCTTGGGCGAGTCTCTACAATTCCACGATTTTCAGCTTCTTTAATAGCCCGATAAGCCGTTCCATCACTGACTCCCAGATGATTGGAAATGCTACGAACACTGACCCTTTTACCGACAGGTAATTCCTCCAAATAGCTTAGAATTTCCTGATGCTTACTCATTGAATTCTCCTTTTACATACCGAAATTCAAAATAATCCCGCATTTTTCTTGTGTAGCGATCACTTCCCTTAAACTGACGAATCAAACGGAATCCAGACTTAAGGGCAACCCGTTGACTAGCTTCATTTTCAAGGTGGGTAATGATGGATAATTGTTTTAAGCCAAATTCTTCAAAAGAAAGCTGACAAATTTTTCTAACAACCTCTGTCATAAATCCTTGCGACCAAGCATCTTTTCTCAAAAAATAGCCAAGCTCAGCTTCTTTTTTGATTTCATCTAACTTCTCAAATTTAATAGAACCAATCATTTGTTGATTTTTCTGGTCACAAATTGCCCACACTCCCAAAGGGGACTTCATAAAGTAATTGGCCAGTGCATATTGACTTTCTTCCAGACTTGCCTGAGTTGGGAAAATAAATTGTAAATTTTCAGGATTTGAGGCTATCTCATGGAAGTCTTGACTATCACTAAAAAAGAAAGGACGCAAATACAAGCGATCCGTTTCAAAAAAAGAAAACATTGCTAATTTGGTCCAAATATTCATAAACACCTCTACGGTTTAATCCTCAATAAGTGTAATATCCGCTCCTAGATTACGTAATTTTTCGATAATATCTGAATAACCACGTAAGATGAACTCAATATTAGTAATTTCAGTTTTACCTTCAGCCATCAAACCAGCGATGACAAGTGCAGCACCAGCTCTAAGGTCAGTAGCTTTTACATTTGCACCACGTAAACTACGTCCACCAGTATATAAAATATGGTCATTTGTAGTCGTAATATCTGCATCCATCTTTGCTAGTTCAAAAACATGGTTTACTCGTTTTTCATAAATGGTATCAATAATGGTACCACGTCCCTCTGCTGTTAACAAGAGAGGAGTAATTGGTTGTTGCAAGTCAGTAGCAAAACCAGGATAAGGAGCTGTCTTAATATTGATTGCTTTCAAATTAGACTGTTCTTCAACAAAAATACTGTCTTCAGATACAGTCATTCGAACTCCCATTTCTTCCAACTTAGCGATGAATCCTTCTAAGTGTTCATAAAGAACATTATTAATACGAATTCCCTTACCGACTGCAGCAGCTAAGGAAATATATGTTCCTGCTTCAATACGGTCTGGAATCACCTGATGACGCGTTCCATGTAATCTGTCAACACCATCAATAATGATGATATTGGTTCCAGCACCACGGATATGGGCACCCATATTATTCAATAGAGTAGCAACGTCAATAATCTCAGGTTCACGGGCTGCATTTTCAATAATAGTGCGACCATTTGCTTTAACCGCAGCAATCATCGTATTAATCGTCGCACCCACACTAACCGTATCCATGTAGATACTTGCGCCGTGAAGTCCTGTATCTTTGGCAGATAACTTCATGTTATCTCCCTCGTAGCTAACAGTTGCTCCCATAGCTTCAAAAGCCTTAAGGTGTAAGTCAATAGGGCGAGGTCCCAAATCACATCCACCAGGTAAACCAACAGTGGCTTCACCAAAGCGACCTAAAAGACTTCCATAAAAATAATAAGATGCACGAAGACTATTGATTTTCCCATAAGGCATTGGAATATTTTGAACACCTCGTGGATCAATCTCTAACACATCGTCATAACGCTTAACGGTAGCCCCCATTAACTCCATGATTTCGACAAGACTAGCAACATCGGAAATATCTGGAACACAATCCAAAGTCACCACATCATCAGCCAAAATAATAGCTGGAATTAAGGCCACAACGCTATTTTTAGCACCGCTAATAGTGATTTCACCTTGCAAGGGTAATCCACCATTGATAACAATTTTTCTCATTCTAAATTTTTTATGCTCTTTCAAAATTTCTAAAAAGGTCCTACATTAAAGTATATCATAAATTCACCCTTTTTTCCATCATTTTCAATTATATTAGCTGAATCGTATTTATTGGTAAATGAGATGTCTTGAAATGTTTTGCCCCTTTTTTGCCCCCTAAATACAAAAATAGCCCTTCGGATAAAATCCGAGGGGCTAGAAACGTTGTTAAATCAACGATTATTTCTTAAGGTTGTAGAATGATTTCAATCCACGGTATTCAGCTACTTCACCAAGTTGGTCTTCGATGCGAAGCAATTGGTTGTATTTAGCGATACGGTCTGTACGTGAAAGTGAACCAGTCTTGATTTGTCCTGCGTTAGTTGCAACTGCGATGTCAGCGATTGTTGAATCTTCAGTTTCACCTGAACGGTGTGATACAACGGCAGTGTAACCAGCTTCTTTAGCCATTTCGATAGCTTCAAAAGTTTCAGTAAGAGTACCGATTTGGTTAACTTTGATAAGGATTGAGTTAGCAGCACCTTCTTGGATACCACGTGCAAGGTAGTCAGTGTTTGTTACGAAGAAGTCGTCACCAACAAGTTGTACTTTCTTACCAAGACGTTCAGTAAGAGCTTTCCAACCATCCCAGTCGTTTTCATCCATACCATCTTCGATAGTGATGATTGGGTATTTGTTAACCAATTCTTCAAGGTAGTCGATTTGTTCTGCAGATGTACGAACAGCAGCGCCTTCACCTTCAAATTTAGTGTAGTCGTAAACTTTACGTTCTTTATCGTAGAATTCTGATGAAGCACAGTCAAATCCGATAAATACGTCTTTACCAGGAACATATCCAGCAGCTTCGATCGCAGCAAGGATAGTTTCAACACCGTCTTCAGTTCCTTCGAAACGAGGAGCGAATCCACCTTCGTCACCTACGGCAGTTTCCAAACCACGTGATTTAAGGATTTTCTTAAGAGCGTGGAAGATTTCAGCACCGTAACGAAGAGCTTCTTTAAATGTTGGCGCACCAACTGGCAAGATCATGAACTCTTGGAAAGCGATTGGAGCGTCAGAGTGAGAACCACCGTTGATGATGTTCATCATTGGAGTTGGAAGAACTTTAGTGTTGAATCCACCAAGGTAGCTGTAAAGTGGGATTTCAAGGTAGTCAGCAGCAGCACGAGCTACAGCGATAGACACACCAAGGATTGCGTTTGCACCCAATTTACCTTTGTTAGGAGTACCGTCAAGAGCGATCATAGCACGGTCGATAGCTTGTTGGTCACGTACATCGTAGCCAATGATAGCTTCAGCAATGATGTTGTTTACGTTGTCAACAGCTTTTTGTGTACCAAGACCACCGTAACGAGATTTGTCACCGTCGCGAAGTTCAACTGCTTCGTGTTCACCAGTAGAAGCTCCTGATGGAACCATACCACGTCCGAAAGCACCTGATTCAGTGTAAACTTCTACTTCAAGTGTTGGGTTACCGCGTGAGTCTAGGACTTCGCGAGCGTAAACATCAGTAATAATTGACATTTTTTACTCTCCTTATGAGTTAAATTTTTTACACCTCTATAATACCTTAAAACCCCTCCTTTTTCAAGAAAAAACGTTATCTTTGTGCAAATTTTCCTTAACTTTATAAAGTAATCGCTTTCTTTTGTCTGTTTTATTCTAACTTTTATGATATACTGTTTTCATGACAGATTTATCAAAACAATTACTTGAAAAAGCTCACGGTGGGCCAAAAATTAATCCGGATGAGCAAAGACGCTATCTTGGCACTTTTGAGGAAAGAGTTCTTGGATATGCAGATATTGACACAGCAAATAGCCCTCAGTTAGAAAAAGGCTTTTTATCTATTTTAGAAAACCTTCAGGAAAAAACAGAACCACTATTTGTGAAGATTTCACCAAATATCGAATTTGACAAGCAAGTTTTCTACTTAAAAGAAGCTAAAGAAACTGATAGTCAAGCTACCATTGTATCTGAAGAGCATACTTCTTCTCCTTTTGGCCTGATTATCCACACCAATTCACCCGTTCAAGTAGAAGAAAAGAACCTTCGACTTGCTTTTGCAAAACTTTGGGAAGTTAAAAAGGAAGAATCAGCCAAAACATCCATCTGGAAGAAATGGTTTGGCTAAATCTTGCGCATATTTAATAAACGCCCTATATTGGCAGCCGTGTGCTCCAAATAGAGACTGGTATTTTTCAAACTATCTTCTAGAGGTTCACTTTTCTCCAAAATTGAAAAAGCCGCTTGGATATTCTCAAATGGTAGGGAAGGCAAATCCTCAGCAATACTACCACAAATAGCAATAACAGGAACTCCAACAGGGGTTCTTTTTGCAACACCTATTGGAGCTTTACCTGCTAAACTTTGACAATCTAGCCTTCCTTCTCCAACAACAACTAAATCAGCATCTGAAACTTTCTTATCAAAGCTAATTAGGTTCAAGCAGGTATCAATTCCAGACACGATATTTGCCTGAGCAAAGGCACACAAACCGCCAGCAATGCCTCCACCAGCTCCTGCTCCTTTAAGTTCCAATGTTGCAGGGGAGACTTTTTCATAAAAATCTTGGATCGCTTGATCTACGGCATCAAACATAGTAGGATCTAGACCTTTTTGCTTGCCAAACGTGTAGGTCGCACCTTGATAACCACATAAGGGACTCGTGACATCTGCTAAAATACGAATGTGAACATCTTCAGGAATTTCATAGCGATTTTCTGTTGAAACAGAAGCTAAATTTAGTAAGGACTGACCGCAAGCGGGCAAGACATTTCCATCCCTATCATAAAATCGATAACCTAAACCAGCAGCGATCCCAATTCCTCCGTCATTACTGGCCGTACCACCAACTCCGATATAGATATCTTTAATCCCTTGAGCAATGAGGTGGCGAATCAACTCTCCAATACCACGAGTTTGGATTTGAAGTGGATTTCGTTTCACTATCGGAATTTTTCCAAGGCCAACCAAGTCGGCAACTTCGAATAACGCCAGTTCCCCTTTTTGAAAATAGCGCATTTCTTCTTTTTGTCCAAAAGGTCCTGTCACTTGGATCCATTTTTCTTCAAGATCAAGAGAATGTCGAATAGCATCTACAGTACCTTCGCCACCATCACCAACAGGACAGAGGAGACATTCTACATCTGCTATCGATTGTTGGAAGCCTCTTTTTATTGCTTCAGCTACCTGTTGAGCTGTCAAGCTTTCCTTAAATGAATCTGGTGCAATTACAATCTTCATATTTTCCCTCATTCTAAACAGTCAATCAAAGGAAGAACTTCTAAAAAATCCCTCTTGTCAACATGATTCGGTATTTCTTTTTTGAGTACTTCTTTTGCACAAAAGGCGATTCCTAGTCCCGCTGACTTCAAAATTAATAGATCATTGGCCCCGTCACCGATTGCAATCGTTCTTTCTTTAGAAAGTTTTAGTTCCTTTCTCCATTGTTCTAGAGTCTCTTTTTTAACCTCAGGACTGATAATTTGTCCAACTAATTTCCCTGTTAGAAAGCCTTCTTTGACTTCAAGTTGGTTTGCAGAGAAATAGGCAATCCCTAGAGATTTTGCTAGTCTCTCAACTATTGGTGTAAAGCCACCAGACACCAGACCAACTAGGATGCCATTCTTTTGGAGAATAGAGATGAATTCTTGAACATTTGGCGATAGATGAATAAAGTCGAAAGCTTTATCAAATACAGAGACAGGAAGGCCTTCCAACAAGGAAACTCTTTTTCTTAAACTGCTTTCAAAGTCTAACTCTCCTCTCATTGCCCGACTTGTAAGCTGCGCAATTTCCGCCTCACGACCTGCCTCTCTTCCCAACAAATCAATCACTTCTTCTAGGATTAAGGTGCCGTCAACATCCATGACACACAAGCCTTTTACTTGGGACATCAGTTCTCCTCTCTAAACAGCCTAAAAATCGTATGAAGTCATCATACGATTTTATCTATTAATTAACTAAACTATGGTACAAGTCAAGGTATGACCTGCAGGCTGTATCCCATGAGAAATCACACTCCATAGCTTGTTTTTGTAGGTTTCTCCAAACATCAGGATGGTTTCTATACAAGTCCAATGCTGTTTGGAAAGTCCAATTTAACCAGTAAGGAGATAGATTGTCGAAGCTAAAGCCAGTACCGCTTCCTTCGATTGGATTGAAAGCACGAACGGTATCTCGCAAGCCACCAACTTCATGAACCAATGGCAAGGTTCCGTAACTCATCGCCATCATTTGAGACAAGCCACACGGTTCAAAACGACTTGGCATGAGGAAGAGATCACAAGCAGCGTAGATTTCTTGAGCTAGTTTGACATCAAAAGTGATATTTGCTGATAGCTTGTCTGGGTAAATCTGAGCAAACCATGAGAAAGCTCCTTCAAAGGCTGGATCACCAGTTCCTAAAAGAACAATCTGAACATCATTTTGCAAGATATGGTGAAGACTTTCGACCACCACATCAAAACCTTTTTGACGTGTCAAACGAGAAACAATTCCCACCAGAGGAACGTCAGATCTAACTGGCAAGCCAACTCTCTCTTGCAATTTTGCCTTATTTTGGGCCTTCCCAGACAAATCTTCCTGATTAAAATGATAGTCTAAAAGGGCATCCGTCTGAGGATTATAAAGGTCAGCATCAATCCCATTTACGATACCAGATACCTTACCAGACTCCATTCGAAGAATCTGATCCAAGTTACATCCAAACTGACTAGTCATAATTTCATGAGCATAGCTAGGCGAAACGGTTGAAACACGATCCGCATAGAGAATACCTGCCTTCATCCAGTTCAGACAGTTGTTCCATCGAAGGGTGCCATCAGCATAACGCTCAAAGCCAACTCCAAACAAATCCCATAACATTCCTTCTGAAAATTGTCCTTGGAATTCCAAATTATGAATGGTTAAAACAGTTTTTATTCCTTGATAGGCTTGAATCCAACGGTATTTTTCCTTCAACAAGAAAGGAATCATAGCTGTATGGTAGTCATGAACATGGAGAAGATCAGGAATAAAGTCAATCCTTTCCATAGCCTCAATGGCAGCCAGTTGGAAAAAGGCAAAGCGTTCACCGTCATCAAAATCACCGTAAACATGACCGCGGAAGAAATAATATTGGTTGTCAATAAAGTAGAAGGTCACACCATTTAGGACTGTTTTCTTAATCCCACAGTACTGTCTGCGCCAACCAACACTCACCTCAAAATGAAGAACATCTTCAATCTGATTTCCAAATTTAGCCTCTACCATATCATAGTAGGGTAAAATTACTGCAACTTCATGTCCCGCTTTTACCAGTGATTTAGGAAGAGCACCAATGACGTCTCCCAAACCACCTGTTTTTGAAAAGGGTGCACCCTCAGCTGCTACAAATAAAATTTTCATGAATGAATATCCTCTGTTACTTTAGCACCTTTCTTAACGACGACTGGATGTTCTGCAGTTCCACGGATCACAACTCCATCCGCAACTTCAACACCCTTGTCCAAGATAGCATATTCTACCTGAGCACCTTCTCCAATAACAACACGAGGGAATAAGATGCTATCTTTAACCAAGCTATCCTTATGGACATGAATATTACGTGATAAAACAGAATTAGCCACTTGACCTTCAATAATACTACCAGAGGCAAACTGAGAAGTGCTTACCTTAGATGTATTAGCATAATAAGTTGGCTCTTCGTTTTTGACCTTTGTATAAATCTTTTGATTTGGTGAGAAGAGAGAGTAGAATTTTTGTGATTCAAGCATATCTTTGTTAGCTTTGTAATAAGACTCTACAGAATGAATATTTGCTAGATAACCTGTGTACTCGTAGGCAAAAGCCCCTTCTTTTGCAGCCAAATCCCGTAAAACATAGCGCAACTTCTCTGGATGTTCTTTTTTAGCTTCTTCTTCCAAGCGTTCTATCAACCAAGGTGTATCAACGACAAAGATATCTGTGGACATATTGTAAATTTCATCTGTTGACTTGCTATCAAAGAGTTTATGAGAACGAACATGGTCTGTTTCATCCACTTCCAAGATTGCGTTTACTTCTGAAATGTCTTTCTTAGCTAGTTTTTTATAAACTACAGTGATAGGCCCTTTTGTTGTACTATGTAGATGGAAAACTTGGTTCAAATCAATGTTAATCAAAACATCACAGTTGAGGGCAACTGTTTGGTTTGAGCCAGAACGTTTCAAGTAAGTAAGAAGTTGTTGGTAGTATTCTTTTCCAACTGTACTACTTTCCACACGAGTATTGTAAATACCTAGATAATAGTGGCTAAGAAGAGTTGACAAGCCCCACTCACGTCCTGAACGGATATGGTCAAAGACTGAGCTAATATTATCTTGTTGGAAAATACCAAAGATACTACGGACACCAGCATTAGCAAGGCTTGAAAGTGGGAAGTCAATCAAGCGATATTTACCACCAAATGGCAAACTAGCTACTGGACGGTGGTCTGTCAGTGTTGACATATCATGAAAACCAACTGTGTTTCCTAAAATGGCAGAATATTTATCAATCTTCATCTGTTGCTACCCCCACTACTTCATCATATCCTACAACTTGTACTTCTTCTGTTCCATCAATTTCGACACCATCAGAAATAACTGCACCTTCACCAATAATGGCACGTTTGATTTTAGCTCCCTGACCGACAATTGCACCACTCATGATAACTGAATCTACTACTTCTGCCCCTTCGCGAACTTGCGCACCTGTTGAGAGGATAGAATGTTTAACAGTTCCATCTACGAAACAGCCATCGACAACCAAGGAATCTTCCACATGAGCATTTGCCCCAAGGAAGTTTGGTGGTGAAATTAAGTTTCTTGAGTAAATCTTCCATTGACGGTTACGGCTATCCAAGGCATTTTCTGGTGAAATATATTCCATGTTAGCTTCCCAAAGTGACTCAATAGTACCAACATCTTTCCAGTAGCCATTAAACTCATATGCATAGACACTTTCACCTGACTCAAGGTAATTTGGAATGACATTCTTACCGAAGTCTGACATATCGACATTGCTCTTTTCAGCAGTAACAAGCATATTGCGCAGACGTTGCCAATCAAAAATGTAAATTCCCATAGAAGCTTTTGTAGATTTAGGTTGAGCTGGTTTTTCTTCAAATTCAACAATGCGGTTATTGGCATCTGTGTTCATAATACCAAAACGACTAGCTTCTTTAAGAGGGACATCAAGAACTGCTACTGTCAAACTGGCATTATTATCCTTGTGAGACTGGAGCATATCATCATAGTCCATTTTGTAGATGTGGTCCCCAGACAGAATCAAGACATACTCAGGATTGACACTGTCGATATAATCAATATTTTGGTAAATAGCGTGGCTAGTCCCCTCAAACCAACGATTTCCTTCACTTGCAGAATAAGGTTGAAGAATAGAGACACCAGAATTGATACCGTCTAGTCCCCAGCTTGAACCATTACCAATATGGTTGTTGAGAGCAAGTGGTTGGTACTGTGTAATGACTCCAACATTGTTGATGCCTGAGTTGGCACAGTTTGAAAGAGCAAAGTCAATGATACGGTAGCGCCCACCAAATTGCACAGCTGGTTTTGCAATGCTTTGAGTGAGTTTACCGAGACGAGTTCCTTGCCCACCAGCAAGAATCAAAGCTAACATTTCATTCTTCATTTTCTACTCCTTTTTGGTTTTTACTTGTGACGGTTTTAGTAGGTTTCAAGCGGCGTTTGATTTTCCAAACACTTGCTCCCATAGCCGGTAGGGTAAAGGTCAAGGTCTGCTCATAATCTTTCCATAGTCCTTCTTGCGTTTGCACAGTTTGATTATGTTCTTTCCAAACGCCTCCCCACTCTTCTAACTCAGTATTCCAGACTTCTTCGTAAATCCCTGCAACAGGAAGCCCGATTGTAAAATCTTTTCGTTCAACAGGTGCCATATTAAAGATACAGACTAACATATCATCCTTCTTACCCTTACGGATGAAGGAAAGAACACTCTGGTCTCTATTATCCGCATCGATGATTTCAATACCATCATAGCTGGTATCAATTTCCCACAGACAGCGGTGGTCTTTGTAAAACTGATTTAGCTGAGAAGTGAAATACTTCATCTTAGCATTCATTGGATCTTCTAGGTTAGACCATTCCAACTGCTCTTCAGATTTCCATTCTAGGAATTGCCCATATTCACTACCCATGAAGAGCAATTTTTTACCTGGGTGACAAATTTGGTAAGTGTAGAGATTGCGCAAACCTGCGAATTGATTGTAGCGATCTCCCCACATCTTGTGCATCATACTCTTCTTGCCATGAACCACTTCATCGTGCGAGAATGGTAGGAGATAGTTTTCCTTGAAGACATACATAAAGCTGAAAGTCACCAGATTAAAGTCATATTTACGGTAAATCGGATCTTCTTCGTAGAAACGGAGGATATCATTCATCCAGCCCATATTCCATTTATAATCAAAGCCAAGACCATCTGAATCCTTGGTGTCAGTAATCTGTGTTGCAGATGAGCTTTCTTCTGCAATCATCATCACATCTGGATGAGCTAGTTTAATCACATTATTTAAGCGTTGAAGGAAATAATATCCTTCATAGTTGAGATTGCCACCATCTTTATTAGGTGTCCATGGAGCATCATCGTAGTCTAAATAGAGTATATTGCTGACAGCATCTACACGAATACCATCTAGATGGTAAAAGTCAATCCAAAACTTAATACTAGAAATCAAGAAGGACTGGACTTCATTTTTTCCAAGGTCAAAATTGAGAGCGCCCCAACCATAGTTATGAGCCTTATTATGATCTTGGTACTCAAAAGTCGGTGTCCCATCATAATAAGCTAAGGCATCATCATTAATGGTGAAATGACCAGGTACCCAGTCTACAATAACCCCAATATTGTTTAAGTGACATTCCTCAACAAAATCTTGAAACTCTTCAGGACGACCATAGGCATGCTCTAGAGCAAAGTAACCCATAAGCTGATAGCCCCAACTCAAACCTAGTGGATGAGACATCAGGGGCATAAACTCAATGTGAGTATAATTCATCTCAACCAAGTAAGGAATAAGTTCATCTTTCAATTGAGAAAAACTATAGGGGCTGCCATCAGGATTTCTCTTCCAAGAGCCAGCATGAGCCTCGTAAATATTAACAGGACGCTCTTCAAAGCTCAAACGTTTTCTACGGGCTAGCCAGAGACCATCCTTCCATTTCTTTTCTGGAATATCTGTTAAAATAGCACCAGTCCCAGGTCGTGCCTCATACCGTACAGCCAAAGGGTCAATCTTCATCAGCTGATGACCATTTGCACGTGTGATATGGTACTTATAAATTTGGCCTTCTTGAGCAAGACTGGTAAAGACTTCCCATACTCCAAATTCATTCCGTTCCATCAGAATTTGATTTTCAACCCAATTGGTGAAATCCCCTACCAAGTGAACAGCCTGAGCATTGGGTGCCCATACACGAAAAGTGTAGCCATACACACCATTTTTTTCTTCCCTATGAGCTCCCAGATAGTGCTGGAGGTGAAAATTTTCACCTGTCATAAAGGTTTTTAAAGCATTATTCTTATCCATACACCCTCCTATTTCTGTAAGCGTTTTCTATAGATTTATTATACTACCTTTTTAGGGAAGATTCAAGTAAATTACGGAATTTGCAAAAAAATCTTTTGAAAGTCTTCAACAAATTCACTGATGTGTTCACTTGTAAATCAAGAAATTTTCAGAAACACTTTGAAAACGAATTGTTTTTTTAACAATACTATCATAAAGTTCGTTATTTAGCTAGCAAAAATATAATTTTAAGTAAAAAAATAAATCAGGAAACGAATTTCCTGATTTTACATTTCATTTCACATCAAAAACAATGGATTTGACATTTGTCATCGCTTCAATACTATATTTAATTCCTTGCACTCCAGCGCCAGAACCTTTGACACCAAGGAATGGGAAATTATCTGGACCACGCTGGGTTTTATTATTTATATGAACTGTACCCACTTCAAGTTTTTCAGCAATTTCAAATGCTTTTTTGAAATCATTTGTAAAGACTGAGGATTGAAGGCCGAATTCAGATTCGTTGGCAAAGGCAATGGCTTCCTCTACACTAGCCACACGGATAATTGGTAAAACAGGACCAAATGGCTCTTCCCATGCCACTTTCATATCTTTTGTAACTTGGTCAAAAAGCACTGGCCATAGAAGATTGCCTTCGCGTTTGATTGGTGTAAGAGCCTGAGCACCTTTTTCTTGTGCATCATCAATCAAGCCCCAAATAAAGTCTGCTGAAGCATTGTCGATAACTGGTGTGATATCAGCATTGTCGAATGGATCGCCAACTGTTAATTTAGTAACCTCTGCTTGAAGCAAAGCAGCTAGTGTATCTGCTACACTTTCGATAACAATAACACGTTTAATGGCTGTGCAACGTTGACCTGAATAGCTAAAGGCACCCGCAACAATTTGCTTGGCAGCATGTTCCAAATCTGCATCTTCTAGTACTAAGGCTGCATCTTTCCCACCAAGCTCCAACATGATTGGACGCATACCAGCTAAACGACCAATACGTTCTCCGATAGGAGTTGAACCTGTAAAGTTGATGAAGTTGACTTCTTTGTGTTCAATGATATAATCCCCAATTTCTGAACCACGACCCGTAATGGTATTGAAAACACCATCCGGAATCCCTGCTTCTTCAAACGCTTTAGCCAGCAAGAGCCCAGAAATAGAACCTTGTGTTGGTGGCTTAAACATGACTACATTCCCTGCAATCAAGGCAGGTGCAATTTTAGAAGCAGATAAATTAACTGGATAATTAAAGGGAGCAATAGCTAGCACGACACCAACTGGCTCGCGACGGACAACGGCCAATTTATTTTTACTTGCTGCTTCAAAACCGCCACCTTCCATTGCTTGTCCAGTGATACGGAGACCTTCTTCAGCAGCATAGCGAATCAAGTCTGCGGTACGCACCACTTCTCCAATAGCTGCTTTAATTCCCTTTGCCACTTCTTTGGCAAGTATAGTCCCAATTTCTTCCTTATCACGCTCTAAAATAGCTGCTGTTTTGTGCAAATAAGCCGCGCGTTCAACTGCTGATAAAGCTCGCCACGCAGGCAAAGCTGCACGCGCAGCTTTCATAGCCTCATCTACTTCTGCCTGAGTCATAGCTGGAACAGTCCCTAATTCTTCTTGATTGATTGGTGAATAAATCGTAATTTCTTGTTCAGCTGATTTCCATTTTCCATTTACTAAATTCTGATATCTTGTCAAATTCTCATCCTCCTGAAAATGATTAAGACATATTTTACCAAATTTTCAGAAAATCACAACACTTTTTGCAAGTTTTTGAGATTATTTTCACAAACTTGATTTTTCAAAGTATACCCAATAAAAATAAAAAAATCAGACTAGGAATCTAGCTCGGTCAAGGCGAAACTGATATACTTTGAAGAAATTTTCGAAGAGCATAAATTAGTACTATAATAAAATGAAACAAGAAATGAACAATTTGGGGTTGGAATTAAAATAAATTTATAACAACGTTTTAGAAGCAACATTGTACTATTCTCGATTCAGTTCATTAGACCTATAACTAACATAGATTACTGAAACAGAGTCTAGGTAAAAGTCTTTATAATAAAAAGACACCCTATCAAGTGTTCAAACACTTTGATAGGGTGCGTTGTTTCGTGAAAATATTTATCAAATTTTCTATACAGGCGAGCTGTTAGCTAAGCTCTTTCTATTCATTCAATTTCAATGAATGGATTTTTTAGTAATGCTCATAACTGAGAATTTTGCTGTGTTAAAATAGCGAGATAGATGGTATTATAAAACAGTCAAGACAGCTAGACTAATATCATCTATAACATTGTCTTCTTTTGAGCGACTGTTGGTTACCAACATGGCTAAATTTCCTGCATTTTCAAAGTATAAGGAAGTTCCCTTGGCATTGAATACTACCAATAGATGTTCTGGTCCCCCGTGAATCTCGTAAACAATCCATCCGCTATTTTCTGCAGCTGTGTGGACAAAGACATGACGGTAAACTTCTTCGTATGTAGGATAAGAAAAGGCGCTAGTCTGTGTTTTCAGTCGAATAATTTGACGGACAAAGTCAATGCTTTCTTGTCTTTCATTGATTAAATCCCAGTTTATCTGGTTGACACTGTCAGGAGCCTTGTAACTATTCATAGCACGTTCTCGGTCTGCCGAAGTGAGTTGTCCATGTTCACCCGTCGGAATTAATTTGGTTCGACCAAATTCTTGGCCAATTTCCATAAAGGACATTCCTTGCATGAGAAGGTTCATTGCTGTCGCCGTCTCAACCTTGCGCATAATCTGGTCTGAACTTTGATCAGGATGAAGAGTCGCCAACAAATCATGAAGATTGTAATTGTCATGGGCTTCAACATAGTTGAGAACCTGGTTTGGACTGAGATAAGAACCCAATTCTCGGCTACCAAGAATGGCCTTGGCAATGATTGGTTCAGTGGCTGCACCACTTACAAATCCTGACTTGATTGCACCATAAACTTCTCCTCCTTTGACCGCATCACGCTGATTATCATTGAAGAATCCGATATTTGGCATTTGGTAGGCATTATCCTTCTTGGCCTTATCATAAGTTGCAAGACCTGTTCCCATATCCCAGCCTTCTCCATAAGTGATAATACGGGGATCAACCTCATCTAGCGCCCAACGAATCGCTTGCATGGTTTTGACATCATGAATACCCATCAAGTCAAAACGGAAGCCGTCAATATTGTATTCCTGTACCCAGTATAGAAGAGAATCAATCATGTACTTGCGGAACATTTCGTGTTCACTGGCTGTTTCATTTCCAACACCTGTTCCATTCTGGAAGGTACCGTCTGGATTCATACGATAGTAGTAATCAGGGACAGTTGTTTGGAAAGGTGCATCAACCGTTGAAAAGGTGTGATTATAAACCACGTCCATAATGACACCAATCCCCGCATCGTGATAGGCTTGAACCATGGTCTTCAAATCACGAATGACCTGCCCTGGATCATCTGGATTACTAGAAAAACTTGGTTCTGGTGCATTGTAGTTTTGAGGGTCATAACCCCAGTTATAGGTTACATTTCCATCCTCATCGTATTCCTTATGGCGATCAAAGATAGGCTGGAGTTGAACATAGTTGCAGCCAAGTTCTTTGATATAGTCAAAGGCGGTTGCTTGTCCGAATTGGTTTACAGTTCCAGTCTGGGCAGCACCAAGGAAGGTTCCACGGAGATGCTCTGCAACTCCAGAGGTCGGAGATTTGGTTAAATCTCGGATATGCATTTCACAGATAACTGCTTTACATGGATTTTCCAAACGCCAAGGCGCTTCTGTTCCATGTTTGACCACAAATCCTTCTACTTGTCTGTCTTGATGAGAAAGAATTACGGAACGTTTGCCGTCAGGACTTGTGGCAATCGTGTAAGGATCTCTCGTCACAGTCTGGTGGTGAGGAAAGTCAATCTGATACTGATAAGCCTTGCCAGCAAGATTTTCATCTAAGTCTAGACTCCAAACACCAATGGTATTGTACTTATGACTGTATGAATAGCTATTACCACGCTCTAGATTAAAGGTTTTCCAAATCGGAGCGTCGTTGCTGGTATTTTCGTAGACAACCACCTGTACAGCAGTAGCCGTAGGAGCCCAAAGTTTAAAGCTAGTCTGATAATCTGAAAGACTGTAACCTAGTTCTCCTTGGTAGCCCCAGTGGTGATCAAAACTAGCGCTATGTATTGCTCTATCAAAAGCAAATGGATTTTGATCTTTGTAGTAAGGACTAGCAATGGCTGGGTTTTCAGAATAATAAACAGTCTCGTCGCCCTCTAAAATCCAAACTTCTGTCAGAAGCGGATAGTAGTTATAACGCACGGAATATTCCTTAACTGTCCCATCAATCTCGACAGAAAACTTCAGGTTTTCTAACTTTTCTTGACTTGTAACTGTGAAGGAGAACTTTGCTCCAAAAAAGTTATTTTCATAATACAATTTTTCAACATTGTCCGCCTGTTTTCTACTAAATGAACAGGCTGCATAATCCCCGTTTTTTCGATGAAAATGGATGACTACAGGGTAATTTAACATTTCTTTTCCTAATTTCTAATTTTAATTTAATTTTTTATGTGGTGCTGATAGATTCAGCAATTTAATTTCTGACTCAAGATAGACTCAATTCATGTCAAAACACTTCAGGATAGACAGTTTCAGACTATCTAACATCTAGCCTTCTACTATTCTTTACAAACTTTCGAGCCAAGCTTCATCTCGAACTTCAATACCAAGTTCTTGTGCTTTTTGAAGTTTACTTCCAGCATCTGCACCTGCCACGACGAGGTCGGTCTTTTTAGAAACACTGCCAGTCACTTTAGCACCCAAACTTTCGAGTTTATTTTTAGCTTCTGAGCGCTTGAGCCGTTCCAATTTTCCAGTCAATACAACGGTCAAACCTGACAAGGCCGCATCTGCCACTACCGTCTGTCCTTTATAGTCCAGATTGACCCCAGCTTCTTTCAATTCTTTGAGGAGAATTTCAGAGCCTTCTGTCGCAAAATATGTCTGAAGACTCTTGGCAATCACACTACCCAGACTTTCAATACTAGCCACTTCATCTGAATCTGCCTGAGCCAGATTTTCAATCGAGTGGAAATGTTGAAGTAACAGCTGACTGGCCTTGCTTCCGACATGACGAATGCCCAAACCAAACAAGAGCTTTTCAGCAGAATTTTCCTTAGATGCTTGGATGGCCTGATACAGTTTAGCAGCAGACTTTTCCTTAACCCCCTCTAAAAGGAGGAAATCTTCTTCTTTCAAACGGTAAATATCCGCCACATCCTTGACTAAATTAGCAGCGAAAAGCTTCTCAACAATAGATGGACCAAGTCCTGTAATATTCATAGTATCTCGAGAAGCAAAGTGAATCAAACCTTCCATAATTTGGGCAGGGCAACGTGGATTGATACAACGGAGAGCCACCTCATCTTCAAAATGAAGCAAGTGACTGTCACAACTTGGGCAATGTGATGGAATATCTAGTTTTTCTTCAGAAAGACGTTTAGACTCTACCACACGCAAAACAGCAGGGATGATGTCACCAGCCTTATAAACGATAACCGTATCGTCTTTGCGGATATCTTTTTCAGCAATATAATCCACATTGTGCAGGGTCGCACGGCTAACAGTCGTACCAGCTAGTTGTACTGGTGTGAGATTTGCAGTTGGCGTGACAACTCCAGTACGACCTACTGTCCAATCAACTGATAAGAGTTTAGCTTCTTTTTCCTCAGCAGGAAACTTGTAGGCTACTGCCCACTTTGGAGCCTTGACGGTAAAACCGAGTTCTTCTTGGCTTGCTAAATCATTGACCTTGATCACCACCCCATCGATATCATAAGGCAGATTCTCCCGTTCCTCTCCTACTTCTTGGATAAAATTCCAGATTTCATCTATATTTTCAGCCAAGATTCGCTTAGGATTGACCACAAAACCAAGCTGTTCTAGGTGCTTCAAAACCTTTTCTTGACTATCACGAGTTGAAGGGCTGGCTTCTTGATAGAGGAAAGTGGCAAGATTGCGTTTGGCTACTACTGCCGTATCCAGCTGACGCAAAGTTCCAGCCGCCGCATTACGAGGATTGGCAAATTCAGGCTCTCCATTTTCTTGGCGAGCTTGGTTAACCTGGTCAAAAGAAGCGCGTGGCATATAACATTCCCCACGAACCGTGATATCAAGTTCTTCTGGCAAGGTCAAAGGAATGTCCTTAACACGCTTAAGATTTTCTGTTATATTCTCCCCAACAGAACCATCACCACGTGTTGCCCCAGCAACCAAAATCCCCTTTTCATAAGTAAGCGAGATAGACAAGCCATCGATTTTCAGCTCACAAATATAGGTCGGATGAGCCACTTCCTTACGAACACGCGCATCAAAAGCTTCAAGCTCCTCACGTGAAAAAGCATCCTGCAAACTATAAAGAGGATACTGATGACTGTATTTTTCAAAACCATCTAAAACCTTGCCACCAACACGATGGGTAGGACTGTCTGCTAGCACTTGATCTGGATAGGCAGTTTCTAACTCAACCAACTCTCGGTAAAGGCGATCATACTCACTGTCTGAAACCGAGGGATTATCGCTGGTATAGTACTCAGTCGCATAGCGATTGAGCAAGGCGACTAACTCATTCATTCTTTTATTCATAAAACCATTTTACCATAAAATAAGCCCTCCTCACAAACGAGAAGGGCGGAAAAAACACTTAGATTGGAATTATTTTTGAAGTCCAAGCAAACTTATGTCTCTTTTTCAAAATGAGTTCGTACATAGCCTAGAGCTAAGAAGGATAAGGCGACAACTCCAAGTCCAATAATCAAGAAAGAATAAAGATGGACACTTGGAAGAAAGGTCATCAAACCTTTCGCAATCGGCATAAAGAGAATTGCCAGTGTAAAAATGCTACTCAATACCCTACCCAAATATTCTCCATCAATCTTGGTCTGTACCTGTGTAAAGAAGTGAATATTAAAAATCGTCATAAAGAGTTCACAAATCAGGTTTCCAGAAAAGGTTAAAATATTGGGCAGTGGCAAACCCATCATGAAAACTCCTACTCCTGTTAAAATCAATAAGAACAAAAGTGTATTCATACTTGATTTAAATTTATTTGCTATCAGTGCTCCTATAATTGAGCCAATCGCACCCATGGTTAAGATAGTCGCATAAGCACCTTGTACTCCATATAGTTTATTTGAAAAAGGAAGCAAAAACTCAAAAGCCGCAAAAAAGAAATTAACGCTGGAAGCTACCAGCAAAAGGAAGAAAATTTCTTGCTGATGCCAGATATAGTGTAACCCATCCTTGATATCTACAAAAATATCTCTCCCAGTAAAAGCCTTTTTCTCTTGAACTTTTGCTTCCTCTTTTGGAAGGAAAGCCACTAGAATAAAAGCAATGAAAAAAGTCAGCGAGTCTAGCAGTAGCGTCATATGGAGACTTGCGAATTGTAAAACCAGAAAAGAGAGTACAGGAGAACTCACACTGACAACCTGCAAGACCAACTCCAAACGAGAATTGTAGAGGACCAGTTCATTCTTCTCTACCAATTCTGTGATAATGGCCTTATTTGCAGGTCTAGAAAAGGCAAAAGCAATAGCCTGAACAATGTTGGCAAAAATCAAAGCTCCAATCATCCAGCTGTCATTCCTTATAAAAGAAATAGCCAGACAAAGAATCCCACAAACAAGGTCTGCCGCCATTAAAATCTTACGACGAGAAAAACGGTCTGAAATGACTCCGCCAAAGGGGTTTACGAGAATGGATGTGACGAGCTCAGAAATCTGATACATTCCTAAAACTGTCTGTCCGATAGTCCCCATGGAAGCCAACCAGACACTATTCCCATAATCATAGAGCATATTTCCTATCTTGTTAACAGCTCCTCGACTGATTAACTGTACTGCGTAGCGATTCATATAAAAACTCCTCTCAAATTTTGAAACTATTGTATCAAAACCGAAAGGAGCTTCTTATTTTTTCCCTTATTTGGGAAAATTAATCTTTGACAAATTTTTCGTAGTGTTCCTGATAGTAGGCTACTTGCTCTGGAAGACCTAGTAGGTCAAAAATACGCATGGCCTCTTTCATCTGCTTACAGCCTTCTTTACACTGTCCTTTTTGGTACAAGGCAAAGCCTTTTAGATAATGGAAAATATTACGCTCATACAGTTTGATCCCTTTACCAATAATCTTCTCTGTATAAGTCTCAAAATAGCTTGCATTGTCAAAAGAAAGATGCTCTAAACAATGCTGGTAACAATTGAGGGCCAAAATCAACACCAATCTCTTATGGCGACCAATCTCTAGGTAAAATTCCTCCCTCTCCATAACTTCTCTACCAATCCGAGTGACATAGTCCACATCGTAAAAACTATAGAGGTTCCCGAAAAGAATCAACTCATACATGGTCCATTCTTCTGTTTTGAAGAGATAATCTGCTACCTTATCCAAATCATCCTGCTTCATATCATAAGTCGCATCTCTTTGACAAATCAGACCTTGCAGCAAAATCCAGTTCAGATCAAAATAAAGGGGATTTGTCGAACTCTTAGCCTTTTCAAGTTGTTCCTTTTGCAGCTTTTGAAAACCTGCAATATCATTTGAGTAGTAAAGCGGGATAATTTGTGCCATCATAGAAACATGTTCATGATTATGGAAATCCCTAGCCTTGTCCATGAAATTTTCGATTGTGACATGAATGTTATCCAAAATCTCAAAGAAACGTGAGACTGCTAGGTCAGACTCCCCAAGCTCAAAGCGAGATAACTGGGAAGTTGAACAGGACTCCCCTGCCGCCTCCTTTAAAGAATAATTTCCACTTGTTCGAAATTCACGAAATACTTTTCCAAGATGTTCCATCTTTACACCTGCTCTGATAATTCTTCCCACTCAAGCATGGCTTCTTCCTGACGATGGATGATTTTGTCCAGTTCAGCCTGCAATTCCATGAGTTTACCTGCATCGTTTGTTTCCAACATTTGTTCAGAAATGGCTTGGCTTTGACTTTCTAACTCTTCGATTTCAGCTTCTAGACTTTCGATTTGTCGCATGAGCTTGCGAACTTCTTTTTGACTTTCTTTCTGGGCCTGATAATCATTGACTGGACTTGCTTCTTTTGCTTGATTGCTAGTTGAAACTTCCTCAGTCTGACTCACTTCTACTTCTGCTTTCTTTTCAACATAGTAGTCGTAGTCTCCAAGGTAAAGAGTCGAGCCATTCTCTGACAACTCCAGTACATGAGTTGCCACACGATTGATAAAGTAACGGTCATGGCTGACGAATAGAAGAGTTCCATCGAAGTCAATCAAGGCATTTTCTAGCACTTCCTTGCTATCAATATCCAAGTGGTTGGTCGGCTCATCCAGAATCAAAAAATTATTGTTTTCCATGGAAAGTTTAGCCAGAAGTAAACGGGCTTTCTCCCCACCAGACAGCATGCCGACTGATTTTTTAACATCATCTCCTGAGAAAAGGAAGGCACCTAGACGGTTACGAATTTCAACTTCTGGTGTTAGTTTAAAATCATTCCAGAGTTCATCCAGTACAGTATTACTTGGTGTCAGCTTGCTTTGAGTCTGATCATAGTAGCCAACCTCAACATTAGCGCCAAATCGCTTTTCACCCTTGATAAAAGGAATCTGGTCTACTATAGACTTGATAAAGGTTGATTTCCCAATACCATTGGGGCCAACAATCGCAATAGCATTCATCTTACGAAGGTCTAGGCTGATAGGCTCTGACAATACTTCCCCATCATAACCAATAGCCGCATTTTCAACAGTCAAGACAATATTGCCCGACGTTTTCTCAGACTGGAAGGTCATGTTGGCAGATTTCTTGCCAGCTTCAGGCTTGTCCAAACGTTCCATTTTTTCCAGTTGTTTACGACGAGATTGGGCACGTTTGGTCGTTGAAGCTCGGACTAGATTGCGATTGACAAAGTCTTCCAGAGCAGCGATCTCCTTCTGCTGCTTTTCATAGTTTTTTGCCTCAGTAGCTAGTTTTTGCTCCTTCAGCTCAACAAAACGAGAGTAGTTACCCACATAACGATCCAAGGAATGCTTGGTCAAATCCAGCGTAATTGTCGCAACCTTGTCCAAGAAATAACGGTCGTGGCTGACGATAATGAGGGCACCGCTATAATTTACCAAGTAATTCTCTAGCCAGGCTATGGTTTCAATATCCAAGTGGTTGGTTGGCTCGTCCAATACCAATAGATTAGGCTTTTCAAGGAGCATTTTAGCAAGTGCCAGACGAGTATTTTGACCACCCGAAAGCTCGGCAATTTTCATCTGCCACATAGACTCGTCAAACTTGAATCCATTCAAAATCGCTCGAATATCAGCTTCATAGGTAAAGCCACCTGCTTGGCGAAAATTCTCAGATAAGCGGTCGTAATCTAACATCAGTTTATCCAAATCCTCACCAGACTTTTCACCCATCTCCAACTCCATCTGACGCAGTTGTTTCTCAGTCCGACGCAAGTCATCAAAGACATGAAGCATCTCATCGTAGATGGTATTTTCAGATTCAAAACGGCTATCTTGGGCTAGGTAAGACAGAGAAATATCTTTTTTCTTATTGATTTCTCCGCTAGTTGGCTCCTCTTCTCCAACTAAAATCTTCAAAAGAGTAGACTTACCTGCACCATTTTTCCCAACAAGGGCTATCCGATCTCGTTCATCAACTTGTAGGTTAATATTATCAAAAAGAACCTCTCCTGCAAAAGAACGTTCAATTTTATTAGCTTGTAAAATAATCATACAAACAGTATAGCATGTTTCCCTAAGGCATTCAAGACTTGATAAACAGGCATATGTCACTACTTTTCTGAAAATTATGCTACCGTTTTACTAAAACGCTAAAAAGTGCTATAATGTGAACGGTTAAAACAATTTACAAAAAGGAGAATTTCAATGTCTTACCAAGAAAATTACCAGAAATGGGTTGATTTTGCGGAGCTTCCTGACTACCTTCGTCAAGATTTGGAAAATATGGATGAAAAAACAAAGGAAGATGCCTTCTATACAAATCTTGAATTTGGTACTGCAGGTATGCGTGGCTTGATTGGTGCTGGTACAAACCGCATCAACATCTACGTTGTTCGCCAAGCTACTGAAGGATTGGCTCGTTTGATTGAGTCAAAAGGTGGAAATGAAAAAGAACGTGGTGTGGCAATTGCCTACGATAGCCGTCACTTCTCACCTGAGTTTGCCTTTGAATCTGCGGCAGTTCTTGCTAAACACGGCATCAAATCTTACGTATTTGAAAGCCTTCGTCCAACTCCAGAACTATCATTTGCAGTTCGTCACCTCAACTGTTTCGCAGGTATCATGGTCACAGCCAGCCACAACCCTGCACCATTTAACGGATACAAGGTTTACGGTGAAGACGGTGGACAAATGCCTCCACACGATGCAGACGCTTTGACTACTTATATCCGTGCAATCGAAAACCCATTTGCAGTTGAAGTTGCTGATGTGGAAGCTGAAAAAGCTTCTGGCTTGATTGAAGTCATCGGCGAAGCTGTTGACGTAGAATACCTTAAAGAGGTTAAGGACGTAAACATCAACCCAGCCTTGATTGAAGAATTTGGTAAAGACATGAAAATTGTCTACACACCACTTCATGGTACTGGTGAAATGTTGGCTCGTCGTGCTCTTGCCCAAGCAGGATTTGACTCTGTTCAAGTCGTTGAAGCGCAAGCAACTGCTGACCCAGACTTCTCAACTGTAAAATCTCCAAACCCAGAAAGCCAAGCAGCCTTTGCCCTTGCTGAAGAACTTGGTCGTCAAGTTGGTGCAGATGTTCTTGTCGCAACTGACCCTGACGCTGACCGTGTTGGTGTTGAAGTTCTTCAAAAAGATGGTAGCTACCTCAACCTTTCAGGTAACCAAATCGGTGCTATCATGGCTAAATACATCTTGGAAGCCCACAAAAACGCTGGAACTCTTCCTGAAAATGCAGCTCTCTGCAAATCTATCGTATCAACTGACTTGGTAACGAAGATTGCTGAAAGCTACGGCGCAACCATGTTCAACGTTTTGACAGGTTTCAAATTTATCGCTGAAAAAATCCAAGAATTCGAAGAAAAACACAATCACACTTACATGATGGGATTTGAAGAAAGCTTCGGTTACTTGATTAAACCATTCGTACGTGATAAAGACGCTATCCAAGCCGTTCTTGTCGTTGCTGAACTTGCTGCCTACTACCGTTCACGTGGTTTGACACTTGCTGACGGTATCGAAGAAATCTACAAAGAGTACGGCTACTACGCAGAAAAGACTATCTCTGTTACCCTTTCTGGTGTCGATGGTGCTGAACAAATCAAAGCGATTATGGCTAAATTCCGTAACAATGCTCCAAAAGAATGGAACGCAACAGCTATCACTGTCGTAGAAGACTTCAAGGCTCAAACTGCTACTGCTGCTGACGGTACTGTTACAAACTTGACAACTCCTCCAAGTGATGTGTTGAAATACACACTTGCTGACGGTTCATGGATTGCTGTTCGCCCTTCAGGTACAGAACCAAAAATCAAGTTCTACATTGCAGTTGTAGGTGAAACCAACGAAGAATCACAAGCTAAGATCGCTAACATCGAAGCAGAAATCAATGCTTTTGTAAAATAAAGTCCTATAAAAGATGAGACTAACCAATCTCATCTTTTTTTCGTATCAAATCTAAGCAATTTTAGAAACTTTATGGCATACTAGACTTATCAATGAAAGCGAGGTAATCTCATGGAACAATTTTTAGATAATATCAAAGACCTTGAAGTCACTACAGTTGCGCGTGCGCAAGAAGCTCTTGATAAAAAAGAAACTGCAACCTTCTTTATCGGTCGCAAAACTTGCCCTTACTGCCGTAAATTTGCAGGTACATTGGCAGGTGTCGTAGCTGAAACCAAAGCTCACATCTACTTCATCAACAGTGAAGAACCAAGCCAACTCAATGAGTTGCAAGCATTCCGCTCACGCTATGGAATTCCAACTGTACCAGGCTTCGTTCACATTGCAGATGGACAAATCAATGTCCGTTGCGACTCTTCAATGTCAGCACAAGAAATCAAAGAATTTGCTAGATTGTAAAAAATATAAAAAGAAGGCATTCGCCTTCTTTTTAATTATTTTCAAAATAGGAATCAACCAACTCCTGAATCCTACCTACTTTAGCAGCAGGAATAGTATCTTCTAGAACAAAGTTCTTTCTACTGATATCTTGAGAGAGATTTCCAAAGATAAAATTAGTCGAGATATTATAGATAATCTCTGAAGGTGCAAATCCATAAACTTGATTTTCCAAGATATGTTTTAAGCGTTCCTCAGAATTTGGAAAAGCATCTTTCAAACCTTCGCTATTATATAGTCGCTTAACAAGTTCAGCAATATAGAGTCCTGACTTCATGTACAAATCAATAAATGTCTTAGATGGATCATCAAAGATACCTGGACTTTCTTTTTCAAGGTCATCCACCATTCTCTTCACCACTCGTTTAGGAGTGAAAATCTGGTTAGTTTTCTGCGGTGGAATATAGTCAAAGATATCTTCTTTTTGATCTTTAAAATAATCTGCCAATTCCTCTTTCTTACGAAGAAATTCTTGGATTGCTTCATCAAATGTTGCTCGATCAAAGAGATGTCCTGCAAAATCTGGTCCACCATCTCTCAAATAACGAAATTGATCAATCGTAATACCAGTCACTTCAAAGAAAACATGCTCAGGAACAAAGGTATCAAAATTATCAAGTGTTAGAGTTTGATCACCATAAGCCATAATAAAACTTGGGATGGTTCGTGCAAATCCACGAAGATGGTCACGAATCTCATCTTGAGCTGATTGTTTCAACTGCTCAACACGTTTTATCTCAACCTGTTCAATAAACTTCTCAGGCATTTTTTCCACTTCTTTTTTAAGTGTTTGCTCTAGTTTTTCCTTGTGAATAAGATTGTTTTCTTCTAAACGTTTATCAAAATCTTCTTGAATCTTATCCTTTTGCTCCTTATCAACTGCTTCATTGATTTGTTGTTGCAATTCTTCCCTGATATGAGCTTCAGAAATTTTTCTTTCGATATCATTTTTTCGAATTTCATTCTCAAATGTTGCTGTAATTTGCTTCTTGATTTGATCTGTTTCTCGAGTTTTTAGGTTGTATTCACCTTTCAAATCTTCTACAATCACTGAAGAAACTGTCTTGCTCAAATCATTAACCAGCTGTTTTTGAGTTCTGTCCTCATCCTTAGTGAACAAATCTGTCACAGATTGACTAAGTCCATAGACTTTTTCACCAAAAAGTCGCATTTGCTGATTAACTACAATTTCATGGTCAACTACTGCATTGCCCTCATCATCTACTGTAACATCTGAAAAGTCTAATAGTTCAGAAGATGTTTGTAACTTCCCTTCCTTTTCAACTGGGAGTTCATTTAAAATGTCTAGAACTGTTTGACTAGCTTGGAAAATACCGCTGATATTATCAAATAAGAGATTGGACATAAAGCCTCGTTTAAGAACTTCTCTAGCTTTTATCTGGCGAGGAATGGTTAGAACTGCCTTAGCATCAATTTCAACCATCTTACCAGCACGGTCTTCTGCTATGACAGGGAAGAAATTTAGTAATTCTCTAATGTTTTCTTCGCGAGTTGCTGAAGTTCCTCCACCTCCTGCAGTTGCAAGTGATAAGTTATTCGCAAACTCATCAAAGAGAATCAGGGTTCTTTCTGGCGCAAAGTCAAATACATAGGCTCTTTCTTTGCGGAAATGATTTCCTTTGCTATCGGTCCATGAATATGGGTTCTGAGCACGAAATGCAGCTTGCATATAAAGAGCTGGTGATTTCAAATTTGATAACATCAATACACCTGTCCATTCAGGTATGGTGACCCCTGTCGTCAACTGACCGACGGATAGGGTAATAGTTTTGTCATTCTCCGCTATCGCCTTTCTAACCAAATCTAAGGATTTGAGTTTGACTTTATCGTCTTCTTCGGACATACGTCCATCACCTGCAGCTAGAACAATCTCATAGTTTTCATAAATTGGGTGTTCTTCTAGTAGTGCTTTTAAAGCCTTAGCTGAGGCTACACGTTCTAAAAGCCAAAAAGTATGCTTTAGTTCATTTCGAAGTTCTTTGGTTGAAAATGGATACTTTTCATTGCTTGACAGAGTATCTAACCAATTTTTGACATCTTGCTCATGGATAAATTTACCTTTATCATCTGTTGCGAAGAACTCACTCAAGTCAAAAGCATAGTCGATGTTCTCTCCATCGAGTTGAGCACCTTTTTCTAACTCCTCACCAATCATCTGAGACATTTGATAGGTAAAGAGATTTAACTGAGGTAAGGTTTCATATGGATTTTCCTCTTCTTGCTCAGGAGACCATGTCGATTTGGCAGACTGTTCATCCGCATAAGACCAGTTGTAGATTTGATCCTCTGTAAAATCTCCTTTGGCCAATGCCTTAAATGGTGTACCTGACAAATGCAGAGTGAAATTCCGTCGAATCTTATTAAAAGCCTGGTCTGTCTTGAAGGTATCAACTCCTTCATGAGCCTCATCGATAACCAACAAATCCCAATGTAGATCAGTTACCCATTTAAGTTTATTGTGCTCTCCACCTAGATAAGCAGAGCCTTTCAAGTCTTGGAGACTGATAAAAGCAAGTTGTCTTACATCGTCATCTAAAATACCAACAAATTCTTTTCGTGACAAGGTTGGACGACTTTTAAGGCTATCCGATTCAGAAACAAACTTGTAAGTCGTTTGACCTGCTATGAATTTTTCAAAATCATCATACCATGAGTTGGCAATGGCAGGTCTGTTTGTTACAATCAGGACATTGACAGCATCCATTCGACGAACTAGATCATAGGTAGACAAGGTTTTACCAAAGCGTGGCTTGGCATTCCAAAGGAACTTACCTCCTAGATGATTCTTGAAATAAGCTAAGGTCTTAGAAACTGCTTCTTCTTGCTCTTGTCGAAGATTATAGTCCTGTCCTTGGCCGGGCTGATACCCTGACAAATCATGCTGAACAAACTTATCGAAGAGATTTTTAGATTTTTCAGGAGTTCCATTAAAGTAAAACCATTCCGTCTTAGGGCGACGTTCCACATCATGGAAAGAAAGGAAATGGTGGAAATCATGGTCCTTAAAAGTCTTTCCCTTATCAGGTTCTTCCGTATAGGCGGCATCCCCAGTCCATAAGACATCTGTATCTATATGAGCTGTATGCGTTTGTTCTTTAATCCGTTGTCTGACATCACGCTCCGTATAACCAATCTTGATCCAGCCCTTATTGCTTGTTACCGTAGGTGTGGTGTAGGCATAGATTTTAGGATGAATCTCTTTAGAAGTTTTAATTTCTACCATCAATCCATCTCCCTTACATGAGTCTCAATAAAGGCAATTTCCTCTGGAGAAAGGTCATGTTTTTGATAGAGCTGACGGTCAATATCAGCCACTGATTGTGTCCAATCAATGTCCGAATTGACCGTAAAGTCTTGGAGTGGGATATAATGCCATACTGCTTTCGTATTATCTTGAGTAATTTTTAAAACTCCAAGCATTGTGCGCAAAAACTTAGATTTAATGTATTTTAAACAAGCCTCTGCTTCTTCTAAAGAACTAAATTCACCAACAGAAATAAACGTTTCTGTATACCCGATGACGGGGTACCCGATGACGGGGGTCGATAGGACTTCGCCAATCGCCCCACTTCCATTTGCTTTTGGAAGAATTATTTTATACTTTTCAAAATTTGATGGACATGTTACATAATCTTTTCTAAACCATTTATATACACGTTCATTATTAAAACGCCCATATATTTTAATATACTCATTTCCATCTTTAGGTTTAACATCAAAAAATAATTCAGGCAATTTTTCAAAAGCATTAGAAGCAACTCTCCTATCTGAAACTCTCTTCATAAGATTAGGAAAATCTGTATAAATCAAATCAGAATATCGATATGATCCTCTATTAGTAACAAATTGATCAATAGATTCAAAATTTTTCTTAATAACTTTTTTTCTAATTGAATTCATTTCTATAAAGGGAACAAAAACTTCAATTGGTTCAAATTCTTGTTCAGTATCATAATAAGTAACTGCTACCCCACCTTTAATATCAGTTCCAGGAAAAACATTGCCACTTTTTTGTTCAAAAAAAGATACCTTTACATGTTGATTATTCAACATTTGTTGATTCCAAGTTTTTGGAGTCCCTCCAGCATTTGATAAAAATCTAGCAGGAGTTATTAAAGATACTTTTCTAGAAATTTTGTATGATTCTGAAATAAATTTGTGATATATAGGCATATCCTTCGTACTTGTTCCCTGCGCCTCCTCTTGGTAAGGCGGATTTCCTATCACGACATCAAATTTCATTTCACTTTCCTCACTAGATAGGCGCTCAAAACCTATCATCTTGTTCTTTTTCCAGTCTTTGATTTGGGTTTTAGATTCTTCTGCTTGTTCTACTTCCAGCTCATCTGAAAACAAGCTTAACTGTTGAGATTGCTTTTGTGTAGCTGAGTAAGGACTGCTTTTTTTCAATCCATCCATCTGAAAGACATTGTAGGATATAATAGTCGCAATTTCTTTCTTTTGCTCTAATCTCGGTTGATTTCCAGTCTTTGCAAGATAGTAGTCTTCAAATGTTGCTAAAAGATTTTCACGCGCCAAAAGTAGAGAGTCCCCTTGGTACTCATAACCATACGAAACACGATAAGCTTCTTTTATAAGTTCATAAAAGGCGACTTCATCTGAAACCTCACGACTAATCCGTTGCAGTTTTCTATCTACAAAACCAACTCGTTCAGATAAAGGAATTTCCTCACCAGTCACTGTATCATAACGCGTTACCATATAAGGTGCTTCACCACAGGTAATTTCTAGCCAGCGTAATTGGATATAATCTTCAAGATCCAGAGATTCAAGCTCAGCTTCCACGTAGCCATTTTGCTTTTTAACTAACCAAGTTGGCGTAAAGACTTCGGCTCTAATCTTGGTTCTGTCTTTTTGCTCATACTTAGACTTTTCTGATCGGGGTTGAATCAAGTTTGCATAGGCTCCTGTCACCCTACTTGGAGTGATGCGATCACTTGGAGCAAATCCCTTTCCTAACAATTCATAAGAATGCGTCGCCCAAACAATATTTTTCTTGGTCGTTCGATCTTTTAAAAGAATTTTTAATAAGTCAGCCGATTCTTTAGATAAACTTTCTTCACTAATATCTATTGTCATAAGCAACCTCTCTTATATTGTAATCCCTATTATATCATATTTTAAAGAATGAAAATTTACTTGGAAAAAAGTAATTCAATAAATATCTCTCCGATGACCAACTTCTAAAGTAGCAATGACTAATTCATCATCTACAATTTGTACGATAACTCGATAATTACCAATCCTATAGCGCCATTGACCAACGCGATTACCAACCAAAGCCTTTCCGTGTCGTCTTGGGTCTTCCAAAACATTGGTTTGTAAATAGTTTGTAATTAGCTTCTGCGTATAACGGTCCAATTTTTTCAATTGCTTGATGAAACGTCTTGTTGGAACTAATTTATACAAATTATTCATCCTCCAAGCCTAAATCATGCATCATTTCTTCCCAAGTAATGGGTTCAACTCCTTTTTCCAAGTCTTCTAAATACTCTTGATAGGCTAAATCTGCCACACGAGCATCGTATTCATCTTCTAGAGCTTCAAGAGTTTTGGTGCGGATAAGTTCCGACAGGGAAACTCCTTCAAACTTAGCCATTGCTTTCATAAATGTTTTGTCAGCTTCAGAAACTTTTAATGTAATAGTAGTCATTTTTTGCACTTCCTTTTTTAATGGTAACACCATTGTATTACTTTTTAGGTGTTCAGTCAATATAAAAAGAACACCTTCTTAGCGTTCTTTCTATATATCTGTTAATGGTGTTGCGGTATCTGGTGAGGTATCATAAACCTTAAAGTCTACTCCGACTCCCAGATCAGCTTGTGCTAACTGGTTGACCATGGTCATGTGAGCCAGTTCCTTGATATTGTTCTCCTTAGATAAATGCCCAAGGTAGATTTTCTTAGTGCGGTTTCCCAAGGTACGAATCATAGCTTCGGCACTATCTTCGTTAGAAAGGTGACCCAGATCCGATAGGATTCGTTGTTTGAGTCGCCAAGCGTAAGAACCTGCTCGCAAAATCTCTACATCATGGTTGGACTCGATAAGATAGCCGTCCGCATTTTCGACAATCCCTGCCATACGGTCACTAACATAACCTGTATCTGTCAAAAGGACAAAACTCTTATCATCCTTCATAAAGCGATAGAATTGCGGTGCGACTGCATCATGGCTTACACCAAAACTCTCGATGTCGATATCTCCAAAGGTTTTGGTTTTACCCATTTCAAAAATATGCTTTTGCGAAGAGTCTACCTTGCCGAGATACTTGCTATTTTCCATAGCCTGCCAGGTCTTTTCATTGGCATAAAGATCCATACCATACTTGCGAGCCAAAACACCTACTCCATGAATATGGTCTGAATGCTCATGCGTAATCAAGATAGCATCCAAGTCTTCTGGCTTGCGATTTATTTCAGCAAGTAGGCTAGTGATTTTCTTACCAGATAAGCCTGCATCCACTAAAAGTTTCTTTTTTGGGGTTTCCAGATAAAAGGAATTTCCACTGGAACCCGACGCTAAAATACTGTATTTAAAGCCTGTTTCACTCATTCTAGTCTTCTACTTCGTCCTCCCATACTTCTTCCTTCACTGCATCCTTATCATAAGGGAGCACAATGGTAAAGGTTGATCCCTTACCATATATACTCTTGGCCCAAATAAATCCCTTATGTTGTTTGATAATTTCTTTGGCAATAGACAGTCCTAGACCGGTACCACCTTGAGCACGACTTCTAGCACGATCCACACGGTAGAAACGGTCAAAAATACGTGGCAAATCCTGCTTAGGAATACCCAATCCTTGGTCTGATATAGACAAAATCATCTGATCATCAGTCGTCTTCATGGTCACTTTGATTTTCCCACCATCTGGTGAATACTTAATGGCATTGTTGAGAATATTATCAATCACCTGTGTCATCTTGTCTGTATCAATTTCAATCCAGACAGAGGTAATCGGATAATCTCTCACCAATTCATATTTCTTCTCTTCATCTGGTCCCCTCATCTTATCAAAACGGTTAAGGATAAAGGTAATAAAGGCAGTAAAGTTAATCAGTTCCACATCTAGGTGACTGGTTGCATTATCAATACGTGAAAGATGGAGAAGATCCGTCACCATCCGCATCATACGATTGGTTTCGTCTAGAGACACCTTGATAAAGTCTGGTGCGACAGGTTCTGACAAGGCCCCCTCATCCAAGGCTTCAAGATAGGATTTTACGCTAGTCAGTGGAGTCCGTAGCTCATGACTAACGTTGGAAACAAAGAGTCTCCGTTCGCGTTCCTCCTTTTCCTGCTCAGTCGTATCATGCAAAACTGCAACCAAACCAGAAATAAAGCCAGACTCACGACGAACCAAGGCAAAACGTACACGAAGGCTCAGATATTCACCATTGGCATCCTGAGAATCAATCATGAGTTCAGGAATTTGAGTAATCAAATCACGAAGTTCATACTCATCTTCAATCTTAAGCAATTCTAGAATACTTTTGTTTAAAACATCTTCCTTCTGAACGCCTAGCTGTTTCTTAGCCATGTCATTAATCATAGTAATCTTACCACGACGATTGGTCGCGAGGACACCATCTGTCATGTAAGAGAGAATACTGTGTAATCGTTTACTCTCTTGTTCCAGATTTTCTTGAGTCAAGCGGATTACTTCTGATAAATCATTGAGATTATTGGTAATATTAGTGATTTCAGAACTTCCCTGCATATCCAATACCTGAGAATAATCTCCTGCAATCAAGTCTTTTACCTTTTGATTGATTTGCTTCAATCGAATATTATCCCGACGATTTTCTAGTAAGAGCAAGGTCACCACTAAAATAAAGCCAAGTAGAATGAGGATAAAGATAAAATCACTGGTTAAAACTGTGTCTTTTATTAGTTTAATCATTATTTCTCATATAATAACCAACACCGCGACGTGTTAGGATATACTCTGGACGACTTGGTGTATCTTCAATCTTCTCACGCAAACGTCTGATAGTTACGTCAACTGTTCGAACATCTCCGAAATAATCATACCCCCAGACCGTTTCAAGCAAGTGTTCACGCGTAATTACTTGACCGATATGAGAAGCCAAGTGGTACAAAAGCTCAAATTCACGGTGAGTTAAGTCTAGTTCTTCACCATATTTTTTAGCCACGTAGGCATCTGGAACAATCTCTAAGTCCCCAATTTGCAAAGGTTGGGTTTTCTTTTCATCAGAATCCTGATTATCTACAGAAACCAAGTCCGTACGACGAAGAAGAGCTTTAACACGTGCCTGCAACTCACGATTTGAGAAGGGTTTTGTCACATAGTCATCCGCCCCAAGTTCTAAACCGATAACCTTATCAAATTCGCTGTCTTTAGCAGAAAGCATGATAATAGGCACACTACTCGTCTTCCGAATAGTCTTCGCAACTTCTAAACCATCAATCTCTGGAAGCATCAAATCCAGAATAATAATATCTGGTTGCTCTGCTTCATATTGCTCTAGTGCTTCACGACCATTAAAAGCAGTTACAACCTCGTAACCTTCCTTGGTCATATTAA
>CAUQXM010000003.1:0-64642 GCA_963522215.1 uncultured Streptococcus sp.
AGTTCTTCTGCAATCTTTTCTCCGCTGATATAGTCGGTTTCTTTAGCTAGAATTTTGTAGACGGCTTGGTAGGATTTCATAGTGTTTCCTTTCTTTATCAATTGTAAATGATTTAAATTTAGTTTGGATAGTTGGTCAAAACCTTATTATATTACTACTATTTTAACATATACCTTGTCTTTACGGTATGATTTCCTTATAGTAAATCTAGTCATTAAGTTTTAGTTTTGAAATATCAGTATTTTTGCTCTCTTTTTTACCTAGTAAACGTTTCCTTTGTTTTCAAATTGCTAAAAAAGTGGTACAATAAAGGGTAGCTTACTATTATCTGAATCAACTGATTTGGAAAGAAAGGATTCGTTTTGAAATCAATAGGCTTTATTGAAAAGCTGAAAGGGTTGTCTAGTAAAGAGCTGATTTTATTGGGAATTATCCTGAGTATCTTTTTACCCTTTTATCTTTTTGTAGTTGTATTCTGTTTATATATTATCAGTTTAATTTTTACAGGAGACATGAAAAGTATTCTTCAGAAAATGGGGGAGCATCCGATGCTGCTTCTTTTTCTTGGCTATAGTACTGTTATATCCGTTTTTGCACAAAATTGGATGGGAGTTGTGGCTTCAGTAGGAATTTTTCTATTTACTGTTTTCTTTTTGCACTATCAGTCGATTTTATCACATAAATTCTTTCGATTGATTTTGCAGCTCGTCTTGTTTGATAGTGTCTTGTCAGCTGCTTTTGCGAGTTTAGAACATTTCCAAATTGTGAAGAAATTTAACTATGCTTTTCTTTCACCCAATATGCAGGTTTGGCATCAGAATCGTGCAGAAGTGACCTTCTTTAATCCTAATTATTATGGA
Organism: uncultured Streptococcus sp.; assembly: GCA_963522215.1. Classification (GTDB taxonomy): domain Bacteria; phylum Bacillota; class Bacilli; order Lactobacillales; family Streptococcaceae; genus Streptococcus. Next base: position 861 of record CAUQXM010000003.1, read on the forward strand.
ATTATTTGTTGTTTCTGTATCATGATTGCTTTCTATCTGTTTACAACGACCAAGTTGAATTGGTTGAAAGTATTCTGTGTGATTGCAGGCTTTGTGAATCTCTTTGGTTTGAACTTTACGCAAAATCGAACTGCCTTTCCTGCTATTATCGCTGGAGCCATTATTTATCTCTTTACGACCATTAAAAACTGGAAGGCCTTTTGGCTTAGTATTGGGGTCTTTGCGATTGGCTTGAGCTTCCTCTTTTCCAGTGATTTGGGAGTTCGGATGGGGACTTTAGACTCTTCTATGGAAGAACGCATTTCTATCTGGGATGCTGGGATGGCCTTATTTAAGCAAAATCCTTTTTGGGGTGAGGGGCCATTGACCTATATGCACTCGTATCCTCGGATAAATGCTCCTTATCATGAACATGCTCATAGTCTTTATATTGATACGATTCTGAGTTACGGAGTTGTGGGGACTATTTTATTAGTTTTGTCTTCTGTTGCTCCTGTTCGCTTGATGATGGATATGAGTCAGGAGTCGGGGAAACGTCCGATTATCGGTCTTTATCTGTCTTTCCTTACAGTGGTTGCTGTGCATGGAATCTTTGACTTGGCCCTCTTCTGGATTCAGTCAGGTTTCATTTTCTTGCTAGTTATGTGCAGTGTTCCATTGGAGCATCGAACGTTGGTATCGGACATGACGGATTAAGTTTATAAGATTAGAATCTTCTACCTTGGGTGGGAGATTTTTTACTGGGAAAAATTATTTCTAAATCGAAATAGTTGACAGTTAGAATGATGAGTGTTACAATTATTTTATTCGTTTCGATATCGAAATAAATTGGAGGTGTTATGAAAGATAGTCATTTGGTAGCCCATCATATTCGTTTGTTGAATGCGAGGATTTTTCAAAAGTTACTTAGTCGGGATCCTGAAGCTCTTTATAGGAGTGAACAGGGAAAGATTTTAGCGGTTTTATGGAATAGTGAAACTGGCTGCGCAACTGCGACAGATATTGCTCTGGCAACTGGGCTTGCTAATAATACACTGACGACGATGATTAAAAACCTAGAGGAACAAAATCTTGTAACTATTAGTCCATGTGGAGAAGATAAGCGTAAGAAGTATTTGGTTTTAACAGAGTTGGGGAAGTCTCAGAAAGAAGTGGGGCATCGTGTCAGTCAGAAATTGGATACGATCTTTTACAAAGGATTTTCAGAGGAAGAAATTCGTCAGTTTGAAGCCTTTCAAGAAAGAATTTTGGCTAATCTGAAAGAGGAGGAAAATGAGGTTTAAAATGGAGCAAATTAGCTGTTTATAAGTAAAGACCACTTTCGACTTTGTTTTCCAACTCTTAGGACAAGGAAACTATGTGGTTAGCTATGATCAGACTCAGATTGATGGAGTTGCTTATGCCCAGTATGATATCTTCCGTCTAGAAAACGGGAAAATTGTGGAACATTGGGACAGTAAGGAAGTCATGCCTAAGGTAGAAGATTTGACCAATCGAGGGAAGTTTTAAATTGAGGATACAGAATGATTGAATACAAAAATGTAGCTTTACGTTACACAGAAAAAGATGTCTTGAGAGATGTTAATTTACGGATTGAGAATGGCGAATTTATGGTTTTAGTTGGTCCATCTGGCTCAGGTAAGACGACCATGATTAAGATGATTAACCGTCTTTTGGAACCAACTGATGGAAATATTTATATGGATGGCAAGCGCATCAAAGACTATGATGAGCGTGAGCTTCGTCTCTCTACTGGTTATGTTTTACAGGCCATTGCTCTCTTTCCAAATCTAACGGTTGCCGAAAATATTGCCCTGATTCCTGAGATGAAGGGCTGGACTAAGGAAAAAATTGCTCAGAAAACAGAAGAGCTTTTGGCCAAGGTTGGCTTGCCAGTAGCTGAGTATGGGCATCGTTTACCTAGTGAACTATCTGGTGGGGAACAGCAACGGGTCGGTATTGTTCGTGCTATGATTGGTCAGCCTAAGATTCTCCTCATGGATGAACCTTTTTCAGCCTTGGATGCTATTTCTCGCAAACAGTTGCAGGTTCTGACTAAAGAATTGCATAAAGAGTTTGGGATGACAACGATTTTTGTGACCCATGATACGGATGAAGCTTTGAAATTGGCGGACCGTATTGCTGTCTTGCAGGATGGAGAGATTCGTCAGGTGGCGAATCCCGAGACGATTTTAAAAGCTCCTGCAACAGATTTTGTAGCAGACTTGTTTGGAGGTAGTGTTCATGACTAATTTAATTGCAACTTTTCAGGATCGTTTTAGTGATTGGTTGACAGCTCTATCTCAACATTTGCAGTTGTCACTTTTGACCTTGTTGCTGGCCATCTTTATAGCGATTCCTTTGGCTGTTTATCTTCGCTATCATGAGAAGTTAGCGGATTGGGTCTTACAGATTGCAGGGATTTTCCAGACCATCCCATCTCTGGCCTTGTTAGGACTCTTTATCCCCTTGATGGGAATTGGAACCTTGCCTGCTTTGACAGCTCTAGTGATTTATGCGATCTTTCCGATTTTACAAAATACCATCACTGGACTCAAGGGAATTGATCCAAGTCTACAAGAGGCTGGGATTGCCTTTGGGATGACTAGGTGGGAGCGTCTCAAGAAGTTTGAAATTCCACTTGCTATGCCTGTTATGATGTCTGGGATTCGGACGGCAGCGGTCTTGATTATCGGTACGGCAACCTTGGCTGCCTTGATTGGTGCAGGGGGACTGGGTTCCTTTATCCTTTTGGGAATTGACCGTAATAATGCCAGTCTGATTTTGATTGGGGCCCTTTCTTCTGCAGTGCTTGCCATTGCCTTTAACTTCCTACTAAAAGTGATGGAAAAAGCAAAATTGCGGACGATTTTCTCTGGTTTTGCCTTGGTGACCATATTGCTTGGTTTGTCTTATAGTCCAGCCCTCTTGGCTCAAAAAGAGAAAGAAAACTTGGTTATTGCTGGGAAATTGGGTCCAGAACCAGAAATTTTGGCCAATATGTATAAGCTTCTCATTGAAGAAAATACCAGCATGACTGCTACTGTTAAACCGAATTTTGGGAAAACAAGCTTTCTTTATGAAGCTTTGAAAAAAGGCGATATTGATATCTATCCTGAATTTACTGGTACGGTGACTGAAAGTTTGCTGCAACCATCACCGAAAGTGAGTCATGAGCCAGAGCAAGTTTATAATGTGGCGCGTGATGGCATTGCCAAACAGGAACATCTATCCTATCTCAAACCCATGTCTTATCAAAATACCTATGCTGTAGCTGTTCCGAAAAAGATTGCTCAAGAATATGGCTTGAAGACCATTTCGGACTTGAAAAAAGTGGAAGGGCAGCTAAAGGCAGGCTTTACACTTGAGTTTAATGACCGTGAAGATGGAAATAAGGGCTTGCAGTCAATGTATGGTCTCAATCTCAACGTAGCGACCATGGAGCCAGCTCTTCGCTATCAGGCAATTCAGTCAGGCGATATTCAAATCACGGATGCCTATTCAACCGATGCAGAGTTGGCGCGTTATGATTTGCAGGTCTTGGAAGATGACAAGCAACTCTTCCCACCTTATCAAGGGGCTCCACTAATGAAAGAAGCTCTTCTCAAGAAACATCCAGAGTTGGAAACAGTTCTCAATAAATTGGCTGGTAAAATTACTGAAAGCCAGATGAGCCAGCTCAACTACCAAGTCGGTGTTGAAGGCAAGTCAGCAGAACAAGTAGCCAAGGAGTTTCTACAAGAACAAGGTTTGTTGAAAAAATAGCTTGAAAAGCTAAACTCAACTTGGTTAAACGACCATATAGAAAACTGCTCAGACAATGTTGTCTGGGCTTTTTGGGTGTCAGAATTAATGATTTTCATTTTTAAATGGAAAATAAGAGGAAATTTTTAGGATTTTCTAAAATTTTACTGTAAATACACTTGACTATTCACAAAATAGGTGTATAATGTGTTGTGAACTACTTAACAAATAAAGATTTCCAGCTCATGTCGACTAAGGCTGGAAATCTTGTGTATAGACAGTTCAGTAGATATATAATAGAGCGTTGCGTCCGAAAGTCTATCCAGACACGGCTCTTTAAAAACAAAAGGAGAAGATTATGAAAACAGAACCGATTCATCGTACCAGTATGTGGAAATTTAAGTTAAGTGCTGCCACCATGACTTTGATTCCCGCTGCCGTGGGGATTAACTATGTTGCCAAAGCCTTGGCGGAGGGATTAAAGTTGCCCGTTTGGCTGGGGTCTTTGGGAACCTTTCTTACCAGCATGTTGGCTGGGCCGGTTGCCGGTGCCATTAGTGGTTTCATCAACAACGTGATCTATGGGCTGACCTTATCGCCAATTTCAACCGTGTATGCGATTACCAGCATCGGAATTGGGATTGCTGTCGGAGTTTTGCACGCCAATGGGTGGTTCTCGTCAGCGCGACGAGTATTTGTTTCTGCTATTATTATTGCCATCGTTTCAGCTGTCATTTCAACGCCACTCAACGTCATCTTTTGGGGTGGTCAGACCGGTATCGCTTGGGGTGACTCATTGTTTGCGGTAATGGTCGCCAATCATGCACCAGTGTGGCTGGCCTCATTTACCGATGAGTTTGTCTTGGATATTTTGGATAAAGTCTGCGTGGCCTACCTGTCATTCTTCATCTATCGTCAGCTGCCGAAGCGGATGGTGCACTTCTTTAGCGATGATAAATGATGACTGATAAAACATTGATTTCTGGAGCGCCACGGGTCAAGCTCAAGTGGTACCAGGTAATCGATCCGATTACTAAGCTCTTGTTCATCTTGGACATGACGTTGTTGAGCTTTGCCAGTATGAATTTATTGCTTCAGGCCGGATTAATTCTTGTCGCAACACTGCTATTGTTATTTTCCAAATTGAGTTCTACCACCTTTAAGGCGCTGGGATTCAGCCTGTTTCTGATTTGCACCATGCTGATCATCCAAGGGTTATTTTACGGTCGGAATCAAACTGTGCTGTTTTCTGTGCTTGGGGTGTCGTTCTACAAAGAAGGCCTGATTTACGCCACCACTCTGGGTTGTCGAGTATTGGTGATTATTTTGACCAGTGGCTTTTTTATGGTGACCACGAGTATTTCAGAAAACGCGGCCTATTTGGAACTGTCCGGATTGTCTTATAAAACCGTCTACGTTCTGATGTCGGTGTGTTATATTTTGCCGGAAATGATACGCAATATGCGGAAAATCCAGCAGGCACAAAAAGTTCGCGGAACCAATCCGCAAAAAACGTTGATTCAGAAATTAAAGTCAGTCCTGCCGGTTCTAATTCCATTGGTGATTAAGACCTTGGATCAATCGATGACGCGGTCGATTTCTCTCCAACTGAGAGGTTTTGATAATCTCAACCGGACTGTCAGAACCTCCCAGCGCGTGTATCGCCTGTCGCGGACGCTGCACATTGGTCTGACTGGATTGGCAATTTTATTGATTGGGTGGAAGATATGGACGAAGATAAACGGATTGTAATTGAAAATTTGACCACCCGTTATCCGGGTACTGAGCAACCACAACTGCGTCAGATTAACGCGGAGATTCATACCGGCCAGGTGGTTGGGATTATCGGGAATAGCCACTCCGGCAAATCGACTTTGTGTCGTGTGCTGGCAGGGGTCATTCCCAAAATTGTGTCTGCTGAGATTGAGGGTGATTGGCACATGTTTGGCCAGCGAGTGTCCGACAATTGGCCCGTTTATAATGCCATGAATGGAGTTGTACTGCAAAATCCAGCTGGCCAACTAAGCGGGTTGGCAGACACGGTTGCCGATGAAATCGCCTTTGACTTGATTAATCAGGGAATGGCTGAAGGACTGATTCAAAAACGGGTTGAAGAAGTTGCCACGCAAATGGGGCTGATTGAACAGCTGAATTTGCGTCCCGAGAGCCTTTCCGGTGGTCAGATCCAGCGGTTGGCAATTGCCACGGCGATTGTGGCTAATCCGGCTGTTTTGATTATGGATGATCCGACCAGTGAGATGGATCCCCTTGGCCGCCGGCAATTTTTCCAATGGCTGGCCCAAGTCAAAGAGACGACTGTCTTCATTGTCACCAGTGAAATTGACGATTTGTGCGAAGTCGCCGACGTTGTGTGGGTGCTGCACGAGGGTCAAATGGTAGCCCAGGGCAGGCCGGGTGAGGTGTTTAATCATTTGGCGGCTGACTGGCAGATTCCAGCCCCGACAATCCAGCAACTTGCTCAAAAAATGGATTGGCACTTGGCTGATGGCCGGTATCCGGTGAATTACGCTGATCTGAAGGAGGTTCGTTATGTCCACAATTGAACTGAGCCACCTGACGTTCACTTATCCGGAACGGTCCTTTAGCTTGGATGTTGAAGACAAACACTTCGCCGATCCGATGGTGGCGATTGTCGGCCAAAATGGTGCCGGCAAATCAACGCTCTTCAAATTGTTGACGGGCTTGCTGACACCACAAACCGGTGTGATTAAGAGCGATGGAGAAAATTTTAATGATCTTAAACCAGTCGAAAAGTTACTGAAGGTTGGGATTACTTTTCAGAATCCTGACGATCAGCTTTTCAACCCGACCGTTCAACGAGAGGTGGAGTGGAATGTCGCGCAGGTCATGGATGACCACGACACGATTACGAGGCGGGCTTTAGCGGCTCTAAAAAGAGTTGGCTTGGATGATAAAACAGCTGAAAGTCCATATGACCTGTCATTGTCGGAACGCAAGCTGTTGAGCGTTGCCACAGTTTTGGCAGTGGATCCGGCGATTTATTTATTTGATGAGCCGATGATGTCGCTTGATTGGGAAAGCCGGCGCAAGTTGACCGCAATTTTCCATCAGTTGGCTGATTCGGGCCACCAAGTTGTGACCATCACCCATGACATGGATTGGGTCGCCGCCGAGTTTGAGTCGGTGTATGTTATGGAACACGGGAAGTTTGGCTTCGCCGGCAGTCCACGGGAATTGTTCAGCAATCACGAACTTGTCCAGCGAGTGGGATTACTACCACCGCGGATTATGGACATAGCGGAGTCTCTGGGTGATTCACAGACATATTTATCGGTTAATGATTATTGCCAGAAAAATCGAGATGTATAGAAAAAGTCACCTCTGCGGGTTTTCCAGGTTGAAGGATTAACTTCAGCTTCTGGCAAGAACTCACATGGGTGACTTTTGTGTTTAATAACGTTTCATGATCATCGGGTGCTTCCTCAGATCACTCGGTTTGATTTTACTTTGTTTCATGGTTATAATCATATACCATTTCTTTTGGATTTTTTGTTTGACTAATACAAAATAGGTCTTCATAGGTCTTCGCATTTTTGGCGCCCATTAGGATCATCAGTATAATTTTCTGAATTAGGAGACTGTCCCATCACTATTCGAACTTCGTCTTCCAACTTACGCTGTTCCCATTCATCCGTGAATCCTTTAAATCGCAATTCTGGAACTTTCTTTTTAACTGAATCATCTATTTTCGCCATAGTCCCCACCATTTTATTGGTTTTTCTTGTTCTTCTATCCTTTTTTGATCTTTGATTTGTTCCTGCAAATTTTCCAACTTCTCTTTAAGAGCGTTCACTTCATCTTTATATTGATTGTATAAGTGTTTGAATTCTGTTTCTTGTGAGGGCATTTTGAGGGCTTTTAAGTTATCATTTTCCGCCTTGTATTCTTCTAGCAACTTTTTATCTTGCAAGGCTAATCGTTGTTACTGGTCTAACAAATTAGTTAGTTTTTCTATTTGTTGGTCTTTGCTACTTATTTGTTGGTCTTTGGTATTCGATTTGCTACTACTTTCTACTTTACCTAAAATTATTTTTTCTGCTTTAGAATTTATTAGATTAGACCCATTGGAACTTTTAAGCTGTAATTCTTTTGGTAACCTTTGGTAGTGATATTGAATATTTTGTTTTGTAACACTCAACTCATCCGCCAGCTCTTTGATCGTTTTTAAGTCTTCACTCATGGTTTAAGTCCTGCCTTTTAACCGTTGGTAGATATTGTTCAATGGCTTTTTTGAGGTAGCGTACGATATTATGCTTAGAATATTCTTCACGTCTGCTGGCAACATAAGACAAGTGGTCTTTAACACTATTTAGCCCTCTTAATTCTTTCAGTTCGTCATAGAGGGGGTAAACATGGACTTGCAATCCTGCCATGATTTTTGTATCTTGCATTTCAAACGGACTTAGCAACATATTTTCTAGCAATAGCGTGGTGTACTTGTTTTTCATTGCTTCAATAGCTAGCTTATCTTCGGTTTCTGCTTTGCGTGCTTTATCTTCTTGATAGGCGGTATCTTCTAACTTATAGCTGTTATCGTCTGCTCGACGTTTCTTTCGTAACCAGATATCCAATGTTAAACCGTCCGCATCAATCGCTCGATAGAGATAATGCCAACGCCCCTTAATTTTGATATAGGTTTCATCCATTTTCCACGAATAGAAGGACTGTTTATTTTTCTTTTTCCAGAGATGATAGAGGATTTTACTGTATTCTTGAACCCACCGATAAATCGTAGTGTGACAAACATTTATTCCAGGGTCATAAAGCAATTCCTGAACTTCACGATAGCTCAGATTGTAACGTAGGTAATAATCAACAGCGACAATGATGACGTCTTGTTGGAATTGTTTGCCTTTAAAATGATTCATCTCTCAAGCCTTACTAACCTTTTTTCTGCTCTTTGAGAAGCTGAAGGTCGTGCTAGTAACTACCTATTTGGTTTGATTAATTCCATCATTTATCTGGTGCTTGCCCTTCAAAAAGGCTTCTATGGTGAGGTTTTAACAACTCTCTATTTTACAATTATGCAACCGATTGGGCTCCTAGTTTGGATTTATCAAGCTCAGTTTAAGAAAGAACAACAAGAGTTTGTCGCACGTAAACTATATGGCAAGGGTTGGACAAAGTATCTTTCCATTAGTGTTCTTTGGTGGTTGGTTTTTGGCTTTATTTATCAGTCTATCGGTGCCAATCGTCCCTATCGTGATTCTATCACTGATGCGACCAATGGGGTAGGGCAAATCCTCATGACAGCTGTTTACCGTGAACAATGGATATTCTGGGCAGCTACAAATGTCTTTTCAATTTATCTCTGGTGGGGAGGAAGCCTGCAAATTCAAGGGAAATACCTGATTTATCTCATCAACAGTCTAGTTGGTTGGTATCAGTGGAGCAAGGCAGCTAAGCAGAATGCTGACTTACCTAACTAAGAAGAGATGTTTGAAAATGCTGTTTTAAGTTTTCGGTTAAAACAGATAGAGTTGATAATCAAGGATTTGAGATAATGAAAAAGAGGATCGGTGGGTCCTCTTTTATTGTTAAAAAAATGAAAAACTCAGTAGTCTAGGCATAAGGCAACTGAGCTCTACTCTGTATTCAATTTTTAGGAATGAGAAGGTCTAGATAAAACTGGACAACTTCTTGTTCTGTGAAATCTTGCCCTTTTTTAAGCCACCAGGTTAATGTCTCGATAAAGTTGGTTACAACTAAGTGTTGGAGATAAGAAGCAGGCAGACTTGGGTGAGCTTTTTTCAAATCCTCAGCCAGCATAGGATAGACGTGGTGCTCCAGCTCTCTCTGGAGTTGACGGAGGAAGTAGTCATTTTTGGAGAATAGTAAACTAGTGATATGGTCTTGATTTTTCTGAAAATGTAGAAAGAGGTGGGCAAGGTAATCTTCGGTTGAAATGGCTTGCTCTCTTTCAAAGAGATGATGGAAGAGGTAACGACAGAGCTCATCTAGAAGTAGCTCTTTGCTTTCATAGTGACAGTAAAAGGTGGAACGTCCCACATCTGCGAGATCAATGATATCCTGAACAGTAGTGGCCTCGTAGCCCTTAGCATTCAAAAGTTGTAGAAAAGCTTGATAGATGGCTTTTTTTGTTTTACTGATACGGCGGTCAATCTTAGTCATATGGACACTTGAGGCAAATTGTTCAGAACTGAATAAAGCTGACGCTTTGCTTCTATCCTTTCTTTGAGTTTTAGTGGATAATGATAATGAACAAGATGTTCATGAATCTATTATAACAAAGGAATGAGAAATATGAAGACAAAATATGCTGTTTGGGTGGCCTTTTTCTTAAATTTGACTTATGCCATTGTCGAGTTTATTGCAGGTGGAATATTTGGTTCGAGCGCTGTTCTTGCTGACTCTGTGCATGACTTGGGAGATGCGATTGCAATTGGAATATCAGCTTTTCTAGAAACCATCTCTAATCGTGAAGAAGATAATCAGTACACCTTGGGCTATAAGCGGTTTAGTCTGCTAGGAGCCTTGGTAACAGCGATAATACTCATGACAGGATCAGTTCTAGTCATTTTGGAAAATGTCACGAAGATTTTAAATCCGCAACCAGTCAATGATGAGGGGATTCTCTGGTTAGGAATTATTGCGATTACTATTAATGTGTTAGCGAGTCTAGTGGTTGGTAAGGGAAAGACAAAGAATGAGTCTATTCTGAGTCTGCATTTTCTGGAAGATACCCTAGGGTGGCTGGCTGTGATTCTGATGGCGATTGTTCTTCGGTTCACGAACTGGTATATCCTAGACCCACTTTTGTCCCTTGTCATTTCTTTCTTTATTCTTTCAAAAGCCCTTCCACGTTTTTGGTCTACGCTCAAGATTTTCTTGGATGCTGTGCCAGAAGGTCTTGATATTGAGCAAGTAAAGAATGGCCTGGAGCGATTGGACAATGTGGCCAGTCTTAATCAGCTTAATCTCTGGACTATGGATGGTTTGGAAAAAAATGCCATTGTCCATCTCTGTTTAGAAGATTGGGAGCAGATGACGGAAACAAAGAATCAAGTACGTCAGCTCTTAGAAGAAAGAGGTGTGCAGAATATTACTATCGAAGTGGACACCAGTCAAAGCAATCATGCGCAACATAAGCGAAAGGTAACAGCTTTAGAGCAGCACCACGGGCATCAACACTAGAAAAAGAGGCTGGGACAAAACTCAATTTCAAGAGAGAATGAAGTAAATCTTCACACAAAAACGCATAGTATCAAGGTTTCTAAACATTTGACACTATGCGCTTTTTGCTTTTAGAGACTTTTTGCCTAGCTTATTTAATATCTTAATCATTCCTTGTACTCTCTCTCAATGTCAGTCTGGTTCCCAGCATGGTTAGGCTAGGAATTTTGCGACCGTGGAGGACTTCTTTGTTAAGAATATCCATACCTGCCCGGCCCATTTCCTCGGTATAAACCGTGATGCTAGAGAGGGGAGGATAGACTTGTTTGGTCAGGCTGGTGTCGTTAAAGGAAATAAGACTGACGCGGTCTGGCAGACTGATTCCAGCTTCTTGGAGGGCACGGAGGGCACCGATAGCTAAACTATCGCTAGCTGCAAAAAAGGCTGGTGGCAGTTGGTCTCCCAAGCTCTGAATGGCCTCCTTCATCAAGTCATAGCCAGACTGGGCAGTAAAGCTTCCTTGAAAGACCAGTTCATCATGATAGATTCCTTTTGTTTGACTGTAGTTTCTGAAATTTTCCAGCCGCTTATCCTCAATGATTTCTTCTTGATCTGTTGTTTCCTCAAGCCCTGTTAGAATTCCGATACGGTCCATCCCTTGACTGAGGAAATAATCGACAACCTGTTTCATGGCGGTGTAAAAGTCCGTGATAATGCAGGTGTGTCCCAGTGAGAGGGTATCGCTATCTAGAAATACAAGAGGCTTTTGGTATTCTTCAAAGGCAGAAATCTGAGCTCGGCTAAATTTTCCGATGCAGAGAATCCCAATTACTTCCTCGCTTAATGTAAAAGGATGGTCATTAAAATAGCGCAAGATATCATAGTCCAACTCTTGGGCTCTTTTTTCAATACCGAGGCGAATCTGGTAGTAGTAGAGGTCGTCCAACTCCCCTTGTTCGCTGACCCATTGGATAATGGCAATCTTTTGCTTGGGTTTGTGGGACTCGCCTGTCTTGAGGTGCTTGGTGTAGCCCAGTTCTTCAGCAACGGTTAAAATACGGTGTCTGGTTTCTTCTGTAACAGATAGGCTCTGGTCGCGATTGAGGACGCGGGATACGGTCGCGATAGAGACAGAGGCTAGCTGTGCAATGTCTTTTAAGGTAGCCATAAATCCTCCTTGATTAGGTTAGTATATCATATTTTTCTGCTTTTTACTGATAATTTAGTAAAATTTTAGTAAAAAGGATTGACCTTGGGAAATCCCTTGGATACAATAGAAGAAAACGATTACACGTTAAGGTGACTTAACGGACAGTAAAAGGAGAAATCATATGACACAACATCTTACTGCTGAAGCTCTTCGTAAAGACTTTCTTGCTGTTTTTGGTCAAGAAGCAGATCAAATATTCTTTTCACCAGGTCGTATCAACTTGATTGGTGAGCACACAGACTATAATGGTGGACATGTATTTCCAGCAGCTATTTCCTTAGGAACTTACGGTGCAGCTCGTAAGCGTGACGACCAAGTTTTACGTTTCTACTCAGCTAACTTTGAGGACAAGGGTATTATCGAAGTGCCTCTCGCCGACCTCAAGTTTGAAAAAGAGCACAACTGGACCAACTATCCAAAAGGAGTTCTTCATTTCTTGCAAGAAGCTGGGCATGTGATTGACAAAGGTTTTGATTTTTATGTTTATGGGAATATCCCAAATGGTGCTGGTTTGTCTTCTTCAGCATCCTTGGAACTTTTGACAGGGGTTGTGGCAGAGCATCTCTTTGATTTAAAATTAGAGCGTCTCGATTTGGTTAAAATCGGAAAACAAACAGAAAACAACTTTATCGGAGTCAACTCTGGTATCATGGACCAGTTTGCTATCGGTATGGGGGCAGACCAACGTGCTATTTACTTAGATACTAACACTTTAGAGTATGACTTGGTGCCACTTGATTTGAAGGACAATGTCGTTGTTATTATGAACACCAATAAACGCCGTGAATTGGCAGACTCTAAATACAATGAACGCCGTGCTGAATGTGAAAAAGCAGTGGAAGAATTGCAAGTCGCCTTAGATATTCAGACCTTGGGTGAATTGGACGAGTGGACCTTTGACCAATATAGCTATCTGATTAAAGACGAAAATCGTTTGAAACGTGCTCGCCATGCTGTGCTTGAAAACCAACGTACCCTTAAAGCTCAAGCAGCCCTTCAAGCAGGTGATTTGGAAACATTTGGTCGTTTGATGAATGCGTCACACGTTTCTCTGGAGCATGATTACGAAGTAACTGGTTTGGAATTGGATACTCTTGTTCACACAGCTTGGGCACAAGAAGGTGTTCTCGGTGCTCGTATGACAGGGGCAGGTTTTGGCGGATGTGCCATTGCTTTGGTGCAAAAAGATGCTGTTGAGGCCTTTAAGGAAGCTGTTGGCAAACACTACGAGGAAGTAGTTGGCTACGCTCCAAGCTTCTATATCGCTGAAGTTGCAGGTGGCACTCGCGTCCTTGACTAGTCAAAAGGAGGCTCTATAGTGACCTTAGTAGATAAATTTGTAACACATGTCATTTCTGAAAGTTCATTTGAGGAAATGGATCGAATCTACCTGACCAATCGTGTCTTGGCACGAGTGGGAGATGGTGTTTTGGAAGTTGAGACCAATCTGGATAAAGTGATTGACCTCAAGGACCAGCTGGTTGAGGAAGCCGTTCGATTAGAGACGATTGAGGATAGTCAGACTGCGCGTGAAATCCTTGGTGCTGAACTGATGGATTTGGTAACCCCTTGTCCAAGTCAGGTCAATCGTGATTTTTGGACAACCTATGCCCACTCTCCTGAGCAGGCGATTGCGGATTTTTACCAACTTAGCCAGAAAAATGACTACATCAAACTCAAGGCTATTGCTAAAAATATCGCTTATCGTGTTCCATCTGATTACGGTGAACTTGAAATTACCATCAACCTCTCTAAGCCTGAAAAGGATCCCAAAGAGATTGCGACAGCCAAGTTGGTGCAAGCTAGTAATTATCCTCAGTGTCAGCTTTGTCTAGAGAATGAGGGCTACCATGGTCGGGTCAACCACCCAGCTCGCAGCAACCACCGTATTATCCGTTTTGAAATGGCTGGTCAGGAGTGGGGCTTCCAGTATTCGCCCTATGCTTACTTTAATGAGCACTGTATTTTCTTAGATGGCCAGCATCGTCCCATGGCCATTAGTCGTCAGAGTTTTGAGCGTCTACTGGCTATTGTAGAGCAGTTTCCAGGCTATTTTGCGGGTTCAAATGCCGACCTGCCGATTGTGGGGGGCTCTATTCTAACTCATGATCACTATCAGGGAGGCCGTCATGTATTTCCTATGGAATTGGCTCCCTTGCAAAAGACCTTCCTATTTGCTGGTTTTGAGCAGGTCAAGGCTGGAATTGTCAAATGGCCAATGTCAGTGTTGCGTTTGACTTCGGATTCCAAAGAAGATTTGATCAACTTGGCTGACAAGATTTTACAGGAATGGCGTCAGTATTCAGATCCTAGTGTGCAGATTTTGGCAGAGACGGACGGAACACCGCATCACACCATCACACCCATTGCCCGTAAACGCGATGGCCAGTTTGAGTTGGACTTAGTCTTGAGAGACAATCAGACATCGCTAGAGCATCCTGATGGCATCTATCATCCCCACAAGGATGTACAACATATCAAGAAGGAAAATATCGGCTTGATTGAGGTCATGGGCTTGGCAATCTTGCCACCACGTTTAAAAGAAGAAGTGGAGCAAGTCGCTAGCTATCTTGTAGGAGAAGCTGATACAGTTTCCGACTATCATCAGGAATGGGCAGACCAACTTAGAACCCACTATCCAGATCTAACAGATAAAGAAAAAGCCCTTGAAATCGTCAAGGACTCTGTGGGTACTATCTTTGCGCGTGTGCTTGAGGATGCAGGAGTCTACAAGCAGACGGAACAAGGACAGGCAGCCTTTATGCGCTTTGTGGAGCAGGTCGGAATTTTGCCAGACTAGGAGCTTTCTCCTTGCACAGTCCTATAAAAAGTAGTATCATAGTGTCGTTTGAAATATCAGGAGGAAACGATGAAAGATTTTCATTTTGACGCTATATCTGCCTTTGAAAATTACGAAATTGAACAAATGAGAGATGGTCACGTTGTGGTGACGACCAAAGTAGTGGACTCGTCGCTCAACTACTATGGCAATGCCCATGGTGGCTATCTCTTTACTCTCTGTGACCAGATTAGTGGTTTGGTGGTTATCTCTCTGGGGCTTGATGGAGTGACACTCCAATCCTCTATCAACTACCTCAAAGCAGGAAAACTCGACGATGTGCTGACCATTAAAGGAGAATGTGTCCACCAAGGACGCACAACTTGCGTCGTGGATGTCGATATCACCAATCAAGAAGGCAGAAATGTCTGTAAAGCAACCTTTACCATGTTTGTTACAGGCCAACGGTCAGAAGACAGACAGGTAAGGATATAGAGAAACAAAAAAGAGGCTCACACCTCTTTTTCTTATTTCTTTTTATGATTTAATACGGCATTGAGGACAATGGCGAGTAGGCTGGCTACGACGATTCCGTTTGAGAAGAACATTTGGAAGGCTGTCGGCATGCTGACAAAGAGATTACTGTTGTTGAGTCCGACACCTGCAGCGATTGAGACTGCTGCGATAAGGAAGTTGTGTTCATTGTTAGCAAAGTCAACACGAGCGAGGATTTGCATCCCTTGAATCGATACAAAACCAAACATCACCAGCATGGCACCACCGAGGACAGGGCTTGGAATGATTTGGGCAAGGGCGCCAAACTTAGGAAGGAGTCCAAGGAGAACCAGGAAACCAGCTGCGTAGTAGATTGGCAGGCGAGTCTTGATACCTGATAATTTAACCAAACCAACGTTTTGTGAAAATCCTGTGTAAGGGAAGGTGTTAAAGATTCCTCCGAGAAGTACGGCCAAACCTTCTGCGCGGTAACCGTTGCGAAGGCGCGTGCTGTCGATTGGGTCTTTCGTGATATCAGACAAGGCTAGGTAAACACCAGTGGATTCAACCATAGACACTGTTGCGATGATACACATCATGACAATCGATGAGATTTCAAAAGTTGGCATCCCAAAGTAGAGTGGAGTTGGGACATGGACAAGTGGCGCTGCCGCAACAGGAGAGAAGTCAACCAAGCCCATGGTAGCGGCAATGGCAGTTCCAACAACCAGACCAATCAAAATAGAGATAGACTTGATAAATCCTTTGGTAAAGATGTTGATCAAGAGGATAATCAGAACAGTGATAGCTGCAAGCAAGAGACTTTGACCAGTTGGCTCTGGAACGTTATTTCCCATATTTCCAATAGCGACAGGAATCAAGGTTAAACCAATCGTGGTAATAACAGATCCTGTTACGATAGATGGGAAGAGATTGGCCACTTTTGAGAAGATGCCTGAAACAAGAACCACGTAAATCCCTGATGCGATAAGGGCACCAAACATAGCGCCACTACCATGGCTTTGCCCAATCATAATCAAGGGAGCGACGGATTGGAAGGCTACTCCGAGAACGACTGGTAGTCCAATACCAAAGTATTTGTTGAGTTGGAGTTGGAGGAAAGTTGCCACCCCACACATGAAGATATCTGTAGAAATCAGGTAGGTCAACTGCTCAGCTGAATAGCCAAGAGCTGTCGCAATCATGATGGGAACCAGGATGGAACCTGAGTACATGGCTAGTAAGTGCTGCAAGCCAAGAACGGCTGCTTGCGAGTGTTTTTCTTGAGTTTGCATTAGAGATCTGCCTCCTTAAATACGACTTGACCATTTTCAAAACGATCTAAACGAGCGAGTGATAGAACAGGGTAGCCTGCTTTTTCAAGCAAATCACGGCCATCTTGGAAGGATTTTTCAATCACAATACCGATGGCTTCGACTGTGGCACCAGCTTGTTCGATGATTTGAATCAAGCCTTTGGCAGCTTGGCCATTAGCAAGGAAGTCGTCGATAATCAAGACCTTGTCCTCTGGTGAGAGGAATTTTCCAGCGATAGAAACGGTGCTGGTTACTTGCTTGGTAAAGGAGTAAACTTCGGCAGTTAAGATTCCTTCGTTCATAGTGATGTTTTTAGCTTTTTTAGCAAAAATCATGGGAACGTTTAAGGCTTCCGCTGTAAAAACGGCTGGGGCAATACCCGACGCTTCAATGGTCACGACCTTGGTAATACCAGCAGAAGCAAATTTTTCCGCAAAAACCTTACCAATCTCTCGCATCAAGCTAAAGTCAACTTGGTGGGTTAAAAAGGAATCCACCTTGAGGATGTTGTCACCCAAGATATGCCCATCCTTGAGGATGCGCTCTTCTAATAATTTCATAAGACCTCCTAAAGTCTAAAAGCCAATTTACTTGTTGTTTAAATGTTTCTATAGTGATCCCTTTTGCTAGTACTATATATTTGATAAAACTATTACGAGCGAAGCGAGTCTTATCAAATATTTCCCGTTGTAGTGGTATCATAGACAATAATCTTGTTATTGTCTATGACGGGATTTTTGAGACTTTTGGCTCAAAAATTAGGGATGAAATTCCGAAGGAAGTTGCTCCCGTCCGCACTAATTAAGGGAAATATTAAAAATATTCAAAAAAGACCTACTTAATCTCTAAGCAAGTCCCCAAAATAGGCATGACAAAAACGACCATACCTCACTTCTGACTTACTTATTGTTAGGTGTTCCGGCACCTTGTAGAAACGTCGTGCCAATTCACGACATAAACAAGTAAAATGATATTCAATTTCAAATAGGCTTGAGCCAATGTTTTTATTTTACACTAAATAACTTTAAAAATCAAATATTTTGTCAGTATTTAGATATAAAAAACGAACAAATGTAAGAAAATGGACAAAAATCCATCATTGGCTAACATTTAGAAGGTTTTTCCATCATAAAAGGGCATATTATTAGGTTTTTAAACACCTGACAATATGCCTTTTTCTAACTTTAAAGACTTTTCCCAATCTTTATTATTCTACTCGCTAAATCTTAAAAAATAGCCATCTGGATCCAAAACTGCAAATTCATGAGGATATATAAAGCTATTTCCTACTCGAAATTCTCTTTTTGTCAGGGGACGATGGATAGGATAGTCAGCTTCCAGCAGTTTTTGGTGGAGCTGAGGAACATCTGCAATGCCAAAGGAAATATTGACACCGCGCCCGAAAGGATAGGTCAGCTGGGCTAATTCTTCTGCGCTGCCTTCTTCTAGCATAAGTTGGCAGTCTTCAAGCGAGAGGAAGAGAAATTTCTCCTCTGGACGCTCGTATTCGACAGAGAATCCCAGCAGGTCGCAGTAGAAGTGGCGTGATTTTTCGATGTCAGATACTACAAATTCAGGAATGACAGCTTGATAGTCCATTAGCTTTCTCCTTAGAGCTCAATCTCCATGACAATGGGTGTGTGGTCTTGGCGCGCACCTGAGTCAATCATATCAGACTTGGTCACCTTGTCAGCCACGCGGTTGCTTGTCAGCCAGTAGTCGATTCTCCAGCCTGTATTGTTGATTTTAGAAGTCTTGCTGCGTTGTGCCCACCAAGTGTAGCGTTCTGGAACATCGCCGTGAATGTGGCGGAAGGTATCCGTAAATCCAGTTGCCAAGAGGTTGGTAAATCCAGCACGTTCCTCGTCGGTAAATCCAGGTGAACGGCGGTTGCTAGCAGGATTTGCAAGGTCGATTTCATTGTGGGCTACGTTGTAGTCACCGGTCGCAAGGACTGGTTTTTCTTTGTCTAGTTCAGCCAAATACTCCGCATATTTGACATCCCAGACTTGACGTTCTTCCAAGCGTTTGAGACCGTCGCCAGCGTTTGGAGTGTAAACTTGGGTTACGAAAAATTCATCAAATTCTAGAGTGATGATACGGCCTTCCAAGTCCATGGTAGAAGGGGCACCGATTTCTGGGAAGCTGATAGTAGGCGTAAGTTCTTTCTTATAGAGGAACATGGTTCCAGCATAGCCTTTACGGGCAGGTTCTTGGGAAGAGCGCCACGTGTTTTCGTAACCTGGGAAGAGTTCCTCTAAAATTTCCAAGTGTTTCTTTGTAGGACCCTTGGCAGAAAGCTTGGTTTCTTGGATAGCGATGATATCAGCATTTTCAGCGACCAAGGTTTGTAGGACTTCTTGGGACAATTTGGCACGAGCTGAGTCACTAGTTAGGGCAGCATTGAGGGAATCAATATTCCATGAGATAAGTTTCATAAAGTTACCTTTTTCATTCAGATTATAGATTTTATTATACCAAAAAAAGGTCCATTTCCCCAACGTATGGCTTGAAAAATCACTCTCTTTCGTTTATAATTAAGAATGATTTTATGAAAGGGAGTGAAAATAAATGAAATTTTACTCATATGACTATGTACTTAGCCAAATCAGTCAGCAAAATGGCATCATGATTGGCTTTGGGATTGTGCTCCTAGCTATCACAGGATTTTTTGCTTTTAAAGCCTATCGAGATAAAAAGGGGACTAAGTTTCGGGAATTGGTCATGATTTTGGCCTTGACCTTAGTAGCCATGCTTTTGGTGACAATTTCAAAATACCAGACCAACCAAGCCTCTAACAACCAATTTCAAACTTCACTTCATTTCATAGAGGTTGTTTCCAAAGACTTGGGAGTGGATAAATCAGAAGTTTATGTCAATACTTCTGCAGCCACTGATGGAGCGCTTATCAAGGTAGGTTCAAATTTCTATCGTGCCATGAACGGGAGCCAACCAGACAAGTATCTTTTAGAGAAATTAGAATTGCATCAAACAGACGCTATTGAATTGGTGGAGGTAAACAAATGACACTCAACTATATGGAAATTTTAATCAAACTGGCCTTGGGGCTCTTCTCGCTTGTTTTTGTTATCAATGTGACAGGAAAGGGGAATCTGGCGCCTAACTCTGCGACAGACCAAATTCAGAACTATGTTCTCGGTGGTATCATCGGTGGGGTGATTTACAATAGTTCTATTAGCATTCTCCAGTACGCAGTGATTTTGATGATGTGGACGATTTTGGTTTTGACCCTCAAATGGCTCAATAACAATGTTCGTTTTGTCAAACGCTTGATTGATGGAAAGCCAACTCTCCTCATCAAAAATGGGCAGATTGACCCAGAAGCCTGTCGTTCAGTTGGTTTGTCTGCAGCGGAAGTAGCCCTCAAACTTCGTAGCCAAGGGATTTTCCAGATGAAGCAGGTCAAATGCGCTGTGCAGGAGCAAAATGGCCAACTCATCGTGGTCCAAATGGGAGATGAAAATCCTAAGTATCCAGTTGTGACTGACGGTGTGATTCAAGTTGATGTTTTGGAATCGATTGGTCGTAGCGAAGAGTGGTTGCTTGATAACCTCAACAAACAAGGGCATGACAATGTAGCCAATATCTTTATCGCTGAGTATGACAAGGGTGCGGTCACAGTCGTAACCTATGAATAAGAAAAACCTGGGGTCTTGGCCTCAGGTTTCTATTTGCAATCAGAAAGGGATGTTATGTCCATTATTCAAAAACTTTGGTGGTTTTTCAAGTTAGAAAAACGCCGTTATTTAGTCGGGATTGTGGCTCTGGTCTTGGTTTCCGTCCTCAACCTCATTCCCCCAATGGTTATGGGGAGGGTCATTGATGCCATCACATCGGGGCAATTAACCCAGCAGGACCTCCTTCTTGCCCTATTTTACTTGCTTCTTGCAGCCTTTGGGATGTACTATCTGCGCTATGTTTGGCGTATGTATATCCTCGGTACTTCCTACCGTTTGGGACAGATTATGCGCTCTCGCTTATTTGAGCATTTCACAAAAATGTCTCCAGCCTTTTATCAAACCTATAGGACGGGGGACCTGATGGCACACGCAACCAACGATATCAATGCCTTAACGCGTCTGGCAGGGGGAGGGGTTATGTCAGCGGTTGATGCCTCAATCACAGCTTTAGTGACCTTGTTGACCATGCTCTTTAGCATTTCATGGCAGATGACCTTGGTTGCCATTCTTCCCCTGCCTTTCATGGCTTATGCGACCAGTCGTCTAGGGAGAAAGACCCACAAGGCCTTTGGCGAATCCCAAGCTGCCTTTTCCGAACTTAATAACAAGGTACAGGAGTCTGTATCAGGTATTAAAGTGACCAAGTCTTTCGGTTACCAGGCGGACGAGTTGAAGTCCTTTCAGGCAGTCAATGAATTGACCTTCCAAAAGAACCTGCAAACCATGAAATACGATAGTCTCTTTGACCCCATGGTTCTCTTGTTTGTTGGTTCATCCTATGTGTTAACCCTCTTGGTCGGCTCCTTGATGGTTCAGGAAGGGAAGATTACAGTTGGAAATCTAGTAACCTTTATAAGCTACTTGGATATGCTGGTCTGGCCTCTCATGGCCATTGGCTTCCTCTTTAATATTACCCAGCGAGGGAAGGTTTCCTATCAGCGGATTGAGGAACTTTTGTCTCAGGAATCACCTGTACAAGACCCTGAGTTTCCTTTAGATGGCATTGAAAACGGGCGCTTGCAGTATGCCATTGATAGCTTTGCCTTTGAAAATGAGGAAACACTGACAAATGTTCACTTTAGTTTGGAAAAAGGGCAAACTCTGGGCTTGGTTGGTCAGACAGGCTCTGGAAAAACGTCCTTAATCAAGCTCCTTTTGCGTGAATATGATGTGGATAAGGGTGCTATTTACCTAAACGGTCATAATATTCGTGACTATCGTCTGACAGATCTTCGTAGTCTCATGGGCTACGTCCCTCAGGACCAGTTCCTCTTTGCGACTTCAATCTTAGACAATATTCGCTTTGGGAATCCTGATTTACCCCTTTCAGCGGTCGAGGAAGCGACTAAGCTAGCCCAAGTTTACCAAGACATTGTAGCTATGCCTCAGGGATTTGATACGCTGATTGGAGAAAAAGGAGTCAGTCTTTCTGGAGGTCAAAAGCAGCGTCTGGCCATGAGTCGGGCTATGATTTTAGACCCTGATATCTTGATTTTGGATGATTCTTTGTCGGCCGTGGATGCCAAGACAGAGTATGCGATTATCGACAACCTCAAGGAGACGCGAAAGGACAAGACAACCATTATTACGGCTCATCGCCTCAGTGCGGTTGTCCATGCAGATTTGATTTTAGTTCTGCAAAATGGCCAAATTATCGAACGAGGCAGGCATGAAGACTTGCTAGCTTTGGATGGCTGGTATGCCCAAACCTACCAGTCTCAGCAGCTGGAAATGAAGGGAGAAGAAGATGCAGAATAAACAAGAACAATGGACTGTATTGAAGCGCTTGATGTCTTATCTCAAGCCTTATGGACTCCTGACCTTTTTGGCACTCAGTTTTCTCCTAGCGACGACGGTCATTAAAAGTGTCATTCCCCTTGTGGCTTCCCACTTTATCGACCAGTATCTCAGCAATCTTAACCAACTAGCTGTGACCGTTTTGCTGGCCTACTATGGTCTTTATATCCTGCAAACTCTGGTTCAGTATGTCGGCAATCTTCTCTTTGCGCGGGTGTCCTACAGTATTGTCAGAGATATTCGTCGCGATGCCTTTGCAAATATGGAGAAGCTGGGTATGTCTTATTTTGACAAGACGCCAGCAGGTTCCATCGTCTCTCGTTTGACAAATGATACCGAGACCATCAGTGATATGTTTTCGGGGATTTTGTCTAGCTTTATCTCAGCATTTTTCATTTTTCTGACAACCCTTTACACCATGTTGGTGCTGGATTTCCGTTTGACAGCTTTAGTCTTGCTCTTTCTTCCCTTGATTTTCCTTTTGGTCAATCTCTATCGGAAAAAGTCAGTCAAGATTATCGAAAAAACCAGAAGTCTCTTGTCAGATATCAATAGTAAGCTGGCAGAGAATATCGAAGGAATCAGAATTATTCAGGCCTTTAATCAAGAGAAGCGCCTACAGGCAGAATTTGATGAAATCAACCAAGAACACTTGGTCTACGCCAACCGTTCTGTAGCCTTGGATGCCCTCTTTTTACGTCCTGCCATGAGTTTGCTGAAACTTCTAGGCTACGCTGTTTTGATGGCCTACTTTGGCTATCGTGGACTTTATCTGGGAATAACGGCCGGGACCATGTATGCCTTTATCCAGTATATCAATCGTCTCTTTGACCCCTTAATTGAGGTGACGCAAAACTTTTCAACCCTGCAAACGTCTATGGTTTCTGCAGGCCGTGTCTTTGCCTTGATCGATGAGAGGACCTATGAGCCTCTTCAGGAAGATGGGCAAACTAAAGTTAAAGAAGGCAATATTCGTTTTGAACATGTGTGTTTCTCATATGATGGAAAACATCCGATTCTGGATGACATTTCTTTCTCTGTTAACAAGGGTGAAACTATTGCCTTTGTAGGCCATACAGGTTCAGGAAAATCTTCGATTATCAATGTCCTTATGCGCTTTTATGAATTCCAGTCAGGGAGAGTTCTCTTGGATGATGTGGATATCAGGAACTACAGTCAGGAAGAGTTGAGAAAAAACATTGGTCTGGTCTTGCAGGAACCCTTCCTCTATCACGGGACTATCAAGTCCAATATCGCCATGTACCAAGACATTAGTGATGAGCAGGTTCAGGCTGCGGCTGCCTTTGTGGATGCAGATTCCTTTATTCAAGAACTTCCTCAGGGATATGATGCACCTGTTTCTGAGCGTGGTTCGAGCTTCTCTACTGGTCAGCGCCAGCTTCTTGCCTTTGCCAGAACAGTCGCCAGTCAGCCTAAAATCCTGATTTTGGATGAAGCGACAGCCAATATTGATTCTGAAACAGAAAGCTTGGTTCAAGCTTCTCTGGCTAAGATGAGACAGGGACGGACAACCATTGCCATCGCTCACCGTCTTTCTACTATCCAAGACGCCAACTGTATTTATGTTTTGGATAAGGGGCGCATTATCGAGAGTGGAACCCATGAGGAACTCTTGGCTCTGGGAGGAACCTATCACAAGATGTATAGTTTGCAGGCAGGGGCCATGTCTTAATACTCTTTGATTTTCATTGAGTGTAAGAAGGAAATCCTTCAAATTACAGATTTCTTTCACCGCCTTTTCCATTTTGTGGTATAATGAAAAATGTTGACAAATAGTATAATAAAAACAAAGGAGAAACAGCATGCTGAAATGGGAAGACTTGCCCGTGGAAATGAAATCAAGCGAGGTTGAGTCTTACTACCAGCTTGTCTCTAAAAGGAAGGGTTCGCTGATTTTTAAGCGTTGCTTGGACTGGGTTTTGGCCGTAGTCTTGCTGATTCTAACCTCTCCTATCTTTCTCATCTTGAGCATTTGGATCAAGTTGGATAGCAAGGGGCCAGTGATTTACAAGCAAGAGCGCGTGACCCAGTACAATCGACCTTTCAAGATTTGGAAGTTCCGTACCATGGTGACGGATGCGGATAAAAAAGGGAGTCTGGTGACTTCTGCTAACGATAGCCGTATTACCAAGGTTGGCAATTTCATCCGCCGTGTGCGTTTGGACGAACTGCCTCAACTGGTCAATGTCCTTAAAGGCGAAATGTCCTTTGTCGGTACACGACCTGAAGTGCCACGCTACACAGAACAGTATAGCCCTGAGATGATGGCAACCTTGCTTTTACCAGCAGGGATTACCTCTCCAGCCAGCATCAACTACAAGGATGAGGACACCATTATTAGTCAAATGACGGAGAAAGGTTTGTCGGTTGACCAGGCCTATGTGGAGCATGTTCTTCCTGAAAAGATGCGCTATAACCTTGCCTATCTCCGAGAGTTTAGTTTCCTTGGAGACATCAAAATCATGTTTCAAACCGTGTTTGAAGTGCTAAAATAAAGTAGTCATGAGAAAATGAGTACAGATAAAAGGAGCAAATCAATGCCAAATTACAATATTCCATTTTCACCACCCGATATTACGGAAGCAGAAATTGCTGAAGTAGCGGATACCCTGCGTTCTGGTTGGATCACAACAGGTCCTAAGACAAAAGAACTAGAGCGTCGCTTGTCTCAATACACACAGACGCCTAAGACTGTCTGCCTCAATTCTGCAACTGCCGCTCTTGAGTTGATTTTGCGCGTCTTGGAAGTTGGACCTGGTGATGAAGTCATCGTTCCAGCCATGACCTATACAGCTTCATGTAGTGTCATTACTCACGTAGGAGCGACCCCTGTCATGGTGGATATTCAAGCAGATACGTTTGAGATGGACTATGACTTGCTGGAGCAAGCTATCACTGAGAAAACTAAGGTGATCATCCCAGTAGAACTTGCAGGGATTGTTTGCGACTATGACCGTTTGTTCCAAGTTGTGGAAAAGAAACGTGACCTCTTTACTGCTTCAAGCAAGTGGCAAAAAGCCTTTAACCGTATTGTGATTGTCTCTGATAGTGCCCACGCTTTGGGATCTACTTATAAAGAACAACCAGCTGGTTCTATCGCTGACTTTACTTCCTTCTCATTCCATGCTGTTAAGAACTTTACAACGGCAGAAGGTGGAAGTGCCACTTGGAAGGCCAATCCAGCGATTGATGACGAAGAAATGTACAAGGAATTCCAAATTCTTTCCCTTCATGGTCAAACTAAGGATGCCCTAGCCAAGATGCAACTGGGCTCATGGGAATACGATATCGTAACACCAGCCTACAAGTGCAATATGACAGATATCATGGCATCACTTGGATTGGTACAATTGGATCGTTACCCAAGTTTGCTTGGCCGGCGTAAGGACATCGTGGACCGTTATGATCGTGGTTTTTCAGGTTCTCGTATCCATCCATTGGCACACAAGACTGATAGTGTCGAATCTTCACGCCACCTCTACATCACCCATGTAGAAGGAGCAAGCCTAGAAGAACGCAACCTCATCATTCAAGAATTGGCTAAAGCAGGAATTGCAAGTAACGTACACTATAAACCGCTTCCACTCTTAACAGCCTATAAGAATCTTGGCTTTGATATGGCGAATTATCCTAAGGCCTATGCCTTCTTTGAAAATGAAATTACGCTCCCTCTTCACACTAAATTAAGCGATGAAGAAGTGGACTATATCATTGAGACTTTCAAAACAGTTTCTGAAAAAGTGCTAACTTCATCAAAAAAATGACAAACTACAGTCAAGTAATAGTGATTCTGTTTCTAAAAAGTCTAATTGAGTGTAAAACTGTTGTTTTCAATTGAAAGTCCTATAGTAAAATGAAATAAAAACAGGACAAATTAATCAGGATAGTCAAATTAATTTCTAGCAATATTTTAGAAGCAAAGGTGTACTCTTATAGTTTCAATATACTGTATGGTTTGAAATGAGATGTGAGCAATTTGGTGTAGCATTTAGAATTTTTATTAGGCATCATTTAGAAAATGTAGTGTCTTGTTCTAGTTTTCAATTCACCCTATTTTTTGAAAGACGCGAGTTTCCACGAATGAGGTTGTGGAAACTCGCGTCTTTCTTTTTTGTTTTCAGAATATTGTTCAAAGTTTTGAGACTATTTTTCATGTTCTAGTCATTCTTTTGAAATAATCTATAAAACACGTGTCTACAATGATCTATATGTCCTATTCCAGTATTTTAGAAGAACTGCGTCTATTTTTATAGAGCTTGAATCTAGCTTTTATAGAAAATCTATTTAAGAAATATATTGTATTGTTTTGATTTCAATCCGCTATATGAACGATATTCATGTAAATATACCTGGTGAATGCTTGCATGACAAGATATTTGTTCTTGTATTTATAAATTAGTATTTTACGAGATATCAACATGCTTTAAATACAGTGAATAGGATATTTTTATGTTCAAGCTAAGAAAGATAGTAATCACTTTTGAATGGAAGGTTAAAGAATTATTAGAAGTATGGTTAGATATATAAATGGTCACGCTTTCACAATTTTGATATTTTATTGTGTTATTCCTTGACAATTTTGATTTAAAAATATATTATAAAGAAAATGACAGCGGTGTCATTTTCTGGTATGGAATTTATATGAATATTAAATTAGGACATAATATTTTTAATTGGAGGCTAATATGAAATCTTTTCAACAAAATGAGGTTTTCTCTATTCGTAAGTCTAAGGTGGGAGTTTGCTCAGTTCTCTTAGCGGTTTTATTTATTGGAACACAAAGTGTTTTAGCTAATGAAGTAGTTGGTGAAACTTCTTCGTCTAAAGATAATATGCAAATGAACTCTTTGTTGAGTAGCACATCTACATCATTATCTGCGGAACCCCATTCTGATACTCTCAGTCTTGATAACAATTCAAGTTTAAGTACTGATAATAATGGAGGAGTGAGTATTAATCAAAATAAACCTGATATAACAAATGATACTATGATTGGTAACATCTCTGGGATGGAAGTGAATACTATTTTAAGTACTAATCTGAACGAACACGTAGCTTTGAATGTTAAAGATTATGGAGCAATAGGTGACGGGGTTAATGATGATCGTCAAGCAATTCAAGATACAATAGATGCTGCAGCTAAAGGACTAGGCGGAGGAAATGTATATTTTCCTGAAGGAACTTATTTAGTAAAAGAAATTGTTTTTTTAAAAAGTCATACACACTTAGAATTGAATGAGAAAGCTACAATTCTAAATGGTATAAATATTAAGAATCACCCTTCTATTGTTTTTATGACAGGTTTATTTACGGATGATGGTGCGCAAGTAGAATGGGGCCCAACAGAAGATATTAGTTATTCTGGTGGTACTATTGATATGAACGGTGCTTTGAATGAAGAAGGAACTAAAGCAAAAAATCTACCACTTATAAATTCTTCAGGTGCATTTGCTATTGGGAATTCAAATAACGTAACTATAAAAAACGTAACATTCAAGGATAGTTATCAAGGGCATGCTATTCAAATTGCAGGTTCGAAAAATGTATTAGTCGATAATTCTCGTTTTCTTGGTCAAGCTTTACCTAAAACTATGAAAGATGGGCAAATTATAAGTAAGGAGAGTATTCAGATTGAACCATTGACTAGAAAAGGTTTTCCTTATGCTTTGAATGATGATGGGAAAAAATCTGAAAATGTTACTATTCAAAATTCATATTTTGGTAAAAGTGATAAATCTGGAGAATTAGTAACAGCAATTGGTACACACTATCAAACATTGTCGACACAGAACCCCTCTAATATTAAAATTTTAAATAATCATTTTGATAACATGATGTATTCTGGTGTACGTTTTACAGGATTCACTGATATTTTAATTAAAGGAAATAGATTTGATAAGAAAGTAAAAGGAGAAAGTGTACATTATAGAGAAAATGGTGCAGCCTTAATAAATGCTTTTAGTTATAAAAATGTAAAAGATGAACTTGATTTAAATAAGAAAGTCGTTATTACTGAAAATACATTTTATATTTCTGATCCTAAAACAAAGGCTATTAGAGTAGCAAAAGATAGTGCAGAATATTTAGGAAAAGTATCAGATATTACTGTAACAAAAAATGTAATTAATAATAATTCTAAGGAAACAGAACAACCAAATATTGAATTATTACGAGTTAGTGATAATTTAGTAGTCTCAGAGAATAGTATATTCGGCGGTAAAGAAGGAATTGTTATTGAGGATTCAAAGGGTAAAATAACCGTTTTAAATAACCAATTTTATAATTTATCCGGTAAGTATATATCATTCATCAAATCTAATGCAAATGGGAAAGAACCAGTTATACGTGATAGCGATGGTAATTTCAATATTGTAACGGAGAATGGGCTTTACAAAATTGTAACAAATAACTTAAGTGATAAAAACGAAAAAGAAAAAAACAAAGAGGAAAAATTTAAAACAAGTTCATATGTGCATGAAAAACAATCTAATTCAAATAATGTAATTGATAGTAACCAGAAGAAAGGAGAGTTTAACTCAAGTAAAGATAATAGACAAATTAATGACAAGATCGACAATAAACAAGATAATAAGATAGAAGAAGTGAACCATAAAAAAGTTGGAGATGGCAGAGAAACTGAAAATCATATTAATAAATCTAAAGAAATAGTAGAGGTAAAACAAAAATTACCAAAGACTGGTTCGAACAAGATTATGGAACTATTCTTAACAGTGACAGGAATTGGTTTACTTTTGACACTAAAAGGGTTGAAGTATTATGGTAAAGATAAATAAAATTTGTTCGATACAAGGAAGTTCCGTAGAAAATGAGGATGCTGTAGGTTCACAAAATCAGTATTTTTGGATTATTGATGGAGCTACAGATTTATATAATTCTAAAGAGGAGATAGGTTATTCAGTCTCAGAAGTTGTACATATTTTATCAGAAAGTTTGTCGGTTAATTGTAAAGAATCAAAAACTCTTAAACAAATATTTGAAACTGCTTTACTAGAGGTTAAAGATGAAATCGGTTTAAACTCATATGAATTAACAGAGTATTATCGCTTACCAACATTTGCTTTTATATTTGCTAAACTTTCAGAAAAAAAGTTGGAGTATATGATGCTAGGTGACTGCGTCATGTTAGTAAACGAAATGGAAATAACTGATCATAGAGTAGATAACTTATTTGAAAAAGGGAAAAATGAGATAAAAGACTCAATTGGTACAAATAGTGTTTTAAATAAAAAAATTATTTTACAAAAAATCAGAAAATTATCTAATCAACCGAGTGGGTACTGGATAGGTTCGTTGGATGAAAGATTTTTAGACCATGCTATTATTAATCAAATAGATGTTACTAGTGAACAAATTGTTTTAATGAGCGATGGCTTTTATGAATTCTATCAAAATAATCAAAATAAAACTTTTGAAGAGTTAATTAAGATGAGATTTAATTCTTCTGCTATTGATCCAATCTATGGAAAGAAAGATGATGCAAGTATTGTAGTTATTGATGTTTGATATATTGTTTAAAATATTAATTGTTACTATTGAACTTTGTTAAGAAGAGGTACCTAAATGTTAAGGTTATATTTAGAAAATGAAATTATAGAATTATCAAATAATTTAGAGACCATTTGGGTATCTGTGCTTGATAAATATGAGAAGTTATTTGAATATTTATCAAATGAAGAACGAATAGAATTGATTAAAGAAGATTTAATCATAAATGAGTCAGTTCTAAATGTTGATAAAAAAGGATATGAGTTAATTTGTTTACAACATCCCGTTTCATATGACTTAAGAAGAATTATTAGTGTAATAAAAATATCAACTGACATTGAACGTATTGGGGATAGAATTGTTGAAATTTTAAAAAATCTACAGATTATTCAAAATAATGAAATTTTGAAGAAAATTATTTCAGAAATAAAAATACTTCATGAAGTTATCGGACTGCATATGAATAGGGCTATATCTTGTTATAGAGAGGAACAATCTGGATGTTTAGATATGGTTGTTATACAAAAACAGAATGAGATAGAAGAGCTTAGTACAAATATTGAAAATAAAATAATGAATTACATATTTGAAGATGATGGGAATGTTTCTGAAGTAATTGGTGCTTTAGATATTATTCATCACCTTGATAAAATTGCTCATACTACGCAATCAATTTATAAATGGATAATGTATAGAAAATATGGGAACATAAATTAGAAAGAAAAATATATGAAAACAATTATTGATAATTTTGTTGATAGAGTAATTGAATACGGAATGTATAATGAAATTGACAAAATATATGTGAAAAATAGAGTACTAGCGTTAATAGGTGAGGAGGGAACTGATCGCATTTCCGATGAAAATGACCTGAAACAAATAAAAGATTACTTAGTGGAAATCGCCTTAAAAAACGGTAAAATTAAAGATTTAATCGAGGAAAAGGAATGTTTAGGAGCAGAGTTAATGAATTTCATAGTTCCTTTACCTAGTCGATTAAATGATATTTTTTGGAGTTCATATGATATATCACCTCAAGAAGCAGTTGAAGAGTTTTATAAGTTAAGTAAAGATAGTGATTATATTAAAACTTCTGCTATTGCTAAGAATATTGAGTTTCGATCATCAACTAAATACGGAGAGCTAGAGATTACGATAAATTTGTCAAAACCCGAAAAAGATCCAAAAACAATTGCTGCTGAAAAATTAGTAAAAGCAACTAATTATCCCAAATGTTTACTATGTATGGAAAATGAAGGATATCAGGGGCGAATAAATTATCCAGCACGTTCGAATCATAGAATTATTCGGTTGAAACTTGGTGACGAAGTATGGGGATTCCAGTATTCTCCCTACTCATATTTTAATGAGCATGCGATATTTTTAAATAGTCAACATGTACCAATGGCTATTACCTCTAAAACATTTGAACAATTATTGGAGATTGTTGATATTTTGCCAGGATATTTTGCTGGTTCAAATTCTGATCTTCCTATCTCAGGAGGCTCCATTCTTAGTCATAACCACTACCAGGGAGGGAAACATATTTTCCCAATGGAAAAAGCAAAATTTGAGAGTGAATTTCGTTTTAAAGACTTTGAGGATGTTAATGCTGGTATTGTAAAATGGCCAATGTCAGTAATTAGGTTACAAAGTGAAAATAAAAATCGCTTGTTAGATTTAGCTACTAAAATTCTAAATAAGTGGAGAGAATATTCAGATTTAGAAGTAGACATCATTGCTATGACTGAAGATGTCCCACACCATACGGTGACTCCTATTGCTCGTAAAGTGGACGGGAGATATGAATTAGATATTGTTCTAAGAGATAATCATACTACTGAACAATACCCAGATGGTGTTTTCCATCCTCATCAAGATGTACAACATATTAAAAAGGAAAATATCGGGTTAATCGAAGTGATGGGACTTGCGATATTACCACCTCGTTTGAAACCAGAGTTAGAAGAAGTTGGAAAATATCTTTTAGGAGAGGATAACGCAATTGCGGATTATCATTTAGAATGGGCTGATCAATTGAAAGAAAAATATCCTAACATTAAAAAAGAAGAGGTTAATAGCGTAGTTCAACACGAAGTAGGACAAGTATTTGCGAGAGTCCTAGAAGATGCAGGTGTTTATAAGAATACTTCATCTGGACATGAAGCGTTTATGAGATTTGTTAAATCGGTTGGAATAAATTAGGAGGAAACAAAAATGGCAATATTGGTAACAGGCGGAGCTGGTTATATTGGTAGCCATACCGTGGTAGAATTATTAATTTTAGGAAAGGAAGTTGTAATTGTCGATAACCTTTCGAACTCTAGCATCTTGGTATTAGATCGTATTGAAGCAATTACAGGGAAACGTCCTACGTTTTACGAATTAGATGTTTGTGATAAACAAGAATTGAGAAAAGTTTTTGAACAAGAATCTATTGAAGCTGCAATCCATTTTGCAGGATACAAGGCTGTCGGCGAATCAGTGCAAAAGCCTGTGATGTACTACGAAAATAATATTATGAGCACATTAGCTCTTGTTGAAGTGATGTCAGAGTTTAATGTTAAAAAGATCGTATTTTCATCGAGTGCGACTGTATACGGCATTCACAATCAGTCTCCTCTTATTGAGACAATGCCTACAAGTGCAACAAATCCTTATGGGTACACGAAAGTGATGCTTGAACAAATTTTAAAAGATGTTCATGTGGCAGATTCAGAATGGAGTATTGCGTTGCTTCGTTATTTCAATCCAATTGGTGCTCATGAGTCTGGTTTGATTGGGGAAGATCCCTCAGGAATTCCTAACAACTTGATGCCTTATATTGCACAAGTAGCGGTAGGTAAGCTGTCAGAGCTAAGTGTGTTCGGAAATGATTATGATACGCTTGATGGTACTGGTGTGCGTGATTATATCCATGTAGTAGATTTAGCAATAGGACATATAAAAGCTTTAGAAAAAGTATTTGAAAAAACAGATGTTTATATCTATAACCTAGGCTCGGGAGAAGGCACTAGTGTATTACAACTTGTAAATACATTTGAAAGTGTTAATAAGATCCCTATTCCTTATAAAATAGTTCCAAGACGTTCAGGAGACGTTGCAACTTGTTATGCAAATGCAGACAAAGCATATAAGGAATTAAATTGGAGGACAACAAAATCGGTTGAAGACATGTGTAGAGATACATGGAATTGGCAATCAAAAAATCCCAATGGCTATAATTGATGATACTGTCTATATGAGTGCTGTATTTTGGAAAAATTACTTAACCTTTTAATGAAATTCATATTTAATGAAAGATAAATTTTTTTAAAAAAATTTTTGAAAGCGCTTGACAAAGGAAACGGTTTCATTGTATAATGTAAACATGATGACACCGATGTCAAATATAAAAAAGAAGGTCTTTATATGAAAAACTTAACAAAAATTAAGTTCAAAGAGAATGGGGAATTTAATCATTTCCCTGGGAATACAGTTGTAGCAAATCTTTATACTAAACAAGATTTGATGGAAGTTGTTGATATTATTCAATCACGTTATAGAGAATTACCATTTATCGATAAGTTTACTTTAACTCCAAGGAATTCTATTCACATGACTGTAATTGAATTGTTGTGCCATGAAAATCGTGAAACGGAGTTTTGGAGCAGTAATCTTCCTCTAGATACACCTTTACAGGAAATACATGATTACTTTGCTAAACAACTTGAAATTTTTCCATTGTTGGATGAAGAAATTCATATGCGTGTAACTGAAATGGGAAAACAAAACATACTAGTTGAACCTGCAGATGAAGCTTCTGCAAAGAGATTAGAAGAAATTCGTACTTATGTCTCAGAAAAAGCAGGTGTTCGTTTCCCTAATCATGATAGATATCAATTCCATATTTCAATTGGGTATCTTCGGATTCCTCTAACCGAAGAGGAGGAAGAAGAGTTTACTAAAGTCAGAGCAGAATTAACTGAAATTTTATTAGAGAAGATTCCAACTATTACTGTAAACCGTATTGACTATACTGTATTTGAAGATATGAGACAATTTGTTCCATATCATGAAAAATTTAAATAAAATAATAAAAAAGGAGAACTTATCATGAAAAAAATGAAAGTTTGGTCTACTGTACTTGCAACGGGAGTTGCTCTTACTACACTTGCTGCTTGCTCTGGAGGTTCAAATTCTACGACTGCTTCTTCATCTGAAGAAAAAGCTGATAAAAGTCAAGAATTAGTAATCTATTCGAACTCAGTCTCAAATGGTCGTGGTGATTGGTTAACTGCTAAAGCAAAAGAAGCTGGTTTTAATATCAAAATGGTTGATATCCCTGGCGCTCAATTAGCAGACCGTGTTATTGCCGAGAAGAATAATGCAGTTGCAGATATGGTATTTGGAATTGGTGCTGTTGATTCAAATAAAATTAGAGATCAAAAATTACTAGTACAGTACAAGCCTAAATGGTTAGATAAAATTGATCAATCTTTATCAGATAAAGATAATTATTATAATCCTGTGATTGTTCAACCATTAGTTTTAATTGGAGCGCCTGATGTAAAAGAAATGCCTAAAGATTGGACTGAATTAGGTAGTAAGTATAAAGGTAAATATTCAATTTCTGGGCTCTCAGGTGGAACAGGACGGGCAATTCTAGCAAGTATCTTAGTTCGATACCTTGATGATAAAGGTGAATTAGGTGTTTCTGAAAAAGGTTGGGAAGCAGCAAAAGAATATCTGAAAAATGCATACACTCTTCAAAAGGGAGAAAGTTCAATTGTTAAGATGTTAGACAAAGAAGATCCAATACAATATGGAATGATGTGGGGTTCTGGTGCATTAGTTGGACAAAAAGAACAAAATGTTGTTTTCAAAGTTATGACTCCTGAGATTGGTGTACCATTTGTAACTGAACAAACTATGGTTTTAAGCACTAGTAAAAAACAAGCGTTAGCTAAAGAATTTATTGATTGGTTTGGTCAATCAGAAATTCAAGTAGAATATAGTAAGAACTTTGGATCTATTCCTGCAAATAAAGATGCCCTCAAAGATCTACCAGAAGATACTAAGAAATTTGTTGATCAAGTGAAACCACAAAATATTGACTGGGAAGCTGTTGGAAAGCATTTGGATGAATGGGTAGAAAAAGCTGAATTAGAATACGTACAATAAGAAATAAGAGTTAATTTTTGTCCAAGTCTCTCTATTATTTCTAAATTTATTGAAGAAATAAAGAGAGGCTTTTGGTTTAGTAATAGAGGGAGTTAGTGAGATGATTAAATTTGATAATATTCAAATTAAATATGGTGATTTTGTTGCAATTGATAATCTGAATTTAGATATACATGAAGGGGAATTTTTTACATTTCTTGGGCCTTCAGGATGTGGTAAATCAACTACTTTGAGAGCATTGGTAGGTTTTCTAGATCCATCATCAGGAAGTATTGAAGTTAATGGAACAGATGTCACTCATTTGGAACCTGAAAAGCGTGGAATTGGTATTGTATTTCAATCTTATGCGCTATTTCCAACTATGACTGTTTTTGATAATATTGCATTTGGTTTAAAAGTTAAGAAGGTAGCTCCAGATGTTATTAAAGCTAAAGTATCAGCAGTAGCAGCAAAAATTAAGATCTCTGATCAACAGTTACAGCGTAATGTATCAGAATTATCTGGGGGTCAACAACAAAGGGTAGCATTGGCTCGTGCTCTGGTTCTTGAACCTAAAATTCTTTGTCTAGATGAACCATTGTCAAACCTTGACGCAAAATTACGTGTAGATTTGAGAAAAGAGTTGAAAAGACTTCAAAAAGAGTTAGGTATTACTACTTTATATGTTACTCATGACCAAGAGGAAGCCTTAACTTTATCTGATAGAATTGCAGTCTTTAACAATGGATACATCGAACAGGTCGGTACACCTGTAGAGATTTATCATAATTCTCAAACTGAATTTGTATGTGATTTTATTGGCGATATTAATGTTTTGACCGATGAAACAGTCCACGAAGTATTACTGAAAAATGCAAGCGTTTTCTTAGAAGATAAAAAAGGATACATTCGATTAGAGAAAGTTCGATTCAATCGTGAAACTGAACAAGATTTCATTCTAAAAGGAACAATTATTGATGTTGAGTTTTCTGGAGTTACAATTCACTATACAATAAAAGTTTCTGAAAGTCAGATTCTTAATGTAACAAGTATTGATAGTCAGGCTGCTATTAGATCTGTCGGAGAAAGTGTGGACTTATTTATCACACCATCAGACGTTCTGCAATTTTAAGGAGGTGCAGTATGCGTCATAAATTAAATTTAAAAGATTGGCTTATTCGTTTAGGGTTAATCTGGTTCCTAGTAACATTTATTATTTATCCAAACTTTGATCTAGTAGTGAATGTATTTGTAAAAGGAGGAGAATTTTCCCTTGAAGCTGTACATCGTGTTCTAAAATCTGAGAGGGCACTTCAGAGTATTATGAACAGTTTTAAGTTAGCATTTTCACTCATTATTACAGTTAATGTCGTAGGTATTCTTTGTGTTCTATTTACAGAGTACTTTGATATTAAAGGTGCTAAAATTTTAAAATTAGGCTATATGACCTCTTTAATTTATGGAGGAGTGGTTTTAGCGACTGGATATAAATTTGTCTATGGTCCTTATGGATTGATAACAAAATTTTTACAAAATGTTATCCCTTCTTTAGACCCTAACTGGTTTATTGGGTATGGTGCAGTCTTATTCATTATGACATTTTCAGGAACTGCTAATCATACATTGTTTTTAACAAATACAATTCGAAGCGTTGACTATCACACTATTGAGGCTGCACGAAATATGGGAGCAAAACCATTTACTGTTTTCCGAAAAGTAGTGTTACCAACCTTAATTCCAACTCTATTTGCACTTACTATTATGGTTTTTCTTAGTGGTTTATCTGCAGTAGCAGCACCCATGATTGTTGGTGGTAAAGGATTTCAAACTATAAATCCAATGATTATTACATTTGCAGGGATGGGGAATTCTCGTGATTTAGCTGCCTTACTTGCAATTATTTTAGGTATTGCAACTACAATTTTGCTTACTATCATGAATAAGATAGAAAAAGGTGGAAATTATATTTCTATCTCTAAGACTAAAGCGCCTCTTAAAAAACAAAAAATTGCATCTAAGCCTTGGAATATCATTGCTCACATTGTAGCATATGGATTGTTCACAGTTTTCATGCTTCCACTAATTTTTATAGTATTATACTCATTTACAGATCCAGTTGCAATTCAAACAGGTAACTTAACATTATCAAACTTTACTTTAGAAAATTATCGCTTATTCTTTAGTAATAGTGCGGCATTCTCTCCATTCTTGGTCAGCTTTATTTATTCTATTATCGCTGCGACAACAGCAACAATTCTCGCAGTTGTATTTGCTCGAGTTGTCAGAAAACATAAAGCTCGCTTTGATTTCTTATTTGAATATGGTGCTCTACTTCCTTGGTTACTACCAAGTACACTTTTAGCAGTAAGTTTATTATTTACTTTTAATCAGCCACAATTTCTTGTCTTGAATCAGATTTTGGTAGGTAGTTTGGTAATTCTACTTATTGCATATATAGTTGTAAAAATCCCATTTTCTTATAGAATGGTACGTGCTATTTTATTTAGTGTTGATGATGAGATGGAAGATGCAGCAAGAAGTATGGGTGCTTCACCTTTTTATACTATGATGAAGGTTATCATTCCATTTATTTTACCGGTTGTTCTCTCTGTTATTGCTTTAAACTTTAACTCTTTATTAACTGACTTCGACTTATCTGTATTTCTTTACCATCCATTAGCTCAACCGCTGGGTATAACTATTCGTTCAGCAGGTGATGAAACAGCAACTTCAAATGCTCAAGCACTTGTATTCGTTTATACTATTGTATTAATGATAATTTCTGGTTCTGTATTATACTTTACTCAGAGACCAGCTAGTAGAAAAAGGAAATAATAATGAATGCAACAAGCTTAGGACTATCATATATCGAAATTGTATTAAGAATTGTGCTTTCATTAGTTATTGGTGGTGTAATTGGTTTAGAGAGAGGAAGTAAATCTCAACCAGCAGGTATTCGTACACATAGTATTGTTTGTCTGGCTGCATGTTTAATTATGATGACTAATGAGTATGTATCTTATAAATTTGGTACAGGAGATCCTACACGCTTAGGTGCGCAAGTTATATCAGGTGTTGGTTTTCTTGGGGCTGGAACAATACTTATTACAGATAAAAAGAAAATAACTGGTTTAACAACTGCAGCCGGAATATGGGCTTCAGCTGGAATCGGTCTAGCTATAGGTGTTGGTTTTTATGAAGGAGCCGTACTAGGAGCAGTTTCTGTTTGGAGTGTTATAACTATGTTCCAACCTTTAAAAAAATATCTTCAAAGTCGTTCAAAGATAATCGAATTGTATATCGTTGTTAGATCTACAGAGGCATATAATCGGGTACTAGTATACTGTGCTGAGAATGGCATTAGAATGACTGATTCTAGAACTGCATTTGGAGATGTTAATTCAGAAAGAATTGAATATTTTGATGTTCCAGAAAAAAAAATAGCATCATTTATTACTCTAGAACTATCAGGAAGATTTGAACATCTTCGTTTGATGGAAGAAATTGCTAATATTGTAGGTGTTATTTATGTCGAAGAAATTAGCTGAAATTTAGTAAACAAAGGGACAGATGTTTTTGTCCTTTTGTTTTTTTAATGTTTTAATCATCTAATTTTTGAGTAGATTTTTGCTCAGAGGTTTTTATGAAAGATTATAAAATCTATTTTGATTTAGGTAAAATAGAATATTTTGATAATAATTGTTTGATACAAGTATACAAATTTATTTCTTTTTATGATATTTGTGAAATGGTGTTTCCCTTTCGTTTACCTCCTGATGAGTTGATAACAAATGTTATTTTTAAAGAAAAAATTAAGTCTATGTTAGAATGTTACATTGACAGGCTATTATATATTTTTATAAATCCAACAATTTTTACTGAAAAAGTTAATCTACAATTTTATGGTAGTTTTTTCTCATATGAATTTATTTGTCGTGAAGTTGGAAACATTCTTAAAAATAAAGGTGTGAATTGCAATTTAAACTTTTTTGAAGGGGAAGAATATTTGTAAAATTAATTTTGTGAATTTGTGGATCTTAAATAATTTACAAAATTCTCTTGTTAAAAAAAATTAAATATTGTATAGTAATATTAGAATGTTCGTAATGGAGGACTGAAATGAAAAATATAAATGGGAAAAAGGTAACTATTTATGATATTGCACGTTTATCAGGTTTTTCTCCAAAAACAGTTTCACGAGTTATTAATGGTGGAGTAAATGTTAAAGAAGAAACTTATCAAGCGATTCAAAAAGTTATAGAGGAATTGTCGTATATTCCAAATGCGTATGCAAAAAATTTAACTAAAAAAGAAGCTATAAATATATTGATTTCTGTAAAAAAAATCGACTCTTTTCCTTTAATTTGGTTTCAAACTTTATTAGATAAAGTTTTACAAACTTGTAAAGAGTATGGTGTTAACGCTATTGTTGAATATTTTAGTGAAGAAGATACAATTAGTAATTCAATAATCTCGAGTACAGGAAGCTTGATAGATGGTGTAATAGTATTTTATGAAAGTAAAGAAGATATTCGGATTAATTACTTGCAAAAGAATAAAATGCCATTCATAGTTTTTGGAGAATCTAGAACACCTAATGTTGTGTATGTTTCTAACAACAATTTTCAGGCCACTTATGACATGATGAAATTAGTATCAAAAGAAAACATTAATAGTATGTGGTTACTTATGGGAGGAGAATCCCTTGTTAATATTGATCGAGAGAGAGGGGTTCGTGCTTTTTTAAATGATAATAACTATGAAATGGATTTGAAAGTAGTATATGGTCTAACTACAATAGATTCTGTTTATTCATATGCTACAAGACATCTATCTAATCAAAATTATCCTGATTTGATTTTTGTATCCGGTGATGAAAAAGTACAGGGATTGATTCGTTCTTGCTATGAGAAGGAAATTACCATTCCTGATGATATTTCAATAATCGGATTTGACAATATTCCAATTTCTCAATATTATACTCCAGCTTTATCTACAATTTCTCCTAATTATGTTAAATTAGCTCAAGAAATGATTGAAGGGGTATTAGCAATTATAAAGGGGGAAAGTGTCACATCTGTTGAAGTTTCTACTAAACTTGTTAGGAGACAGAGTTTCTAGTATTGTTTAATTCTTGAAAATCCTAATGGAAAAGATGGAGTGTTCTAAAGTAAGTTCTGTTTAGCATCTATTCAGTTTCTATTGAGTTGGATCCAATTTCCAACAAGTGGGACATTTTCACGTTCGATTTACTAAAGACATTATCACATTCGAATCACACATCTTTCAAAAAAATCGTAAAAAAGTCTTGACAAAGAAAAAACAAAGTATTAAAATAAGTTCAACAAATCAGAAAAGTAACTATTTTTGATCTTCAGGGAGCCTGTGGTGATTGTGAACAGGTGGTTGAAAGTAGTGAAAGTGGGCTGATTTTAAAAATGAATTTGAAACAATGAAAATTCGGTGCGCACACCTTACAGTGCAACTTGTTGTTAGACAAGGTAGAGATGTAAAGGAGATAGTTCCTTTATAATTGAGGTGGCACCGCGTTACCAACGCCCTCACATGGAATTTAATTCTGTGTGTGGGCTTTTTTCATATCTTGAAATCAATACAGAAAGAGGAAATTTTTATGACAACTAAAGGTTATTTTGGACAATTTGGTGGTAGTTTTGTACCGGAGCCTATTCAGGCTTTGTTGGATGAGTTGGAAGTGACATTTGAAAAGTACAAGGATGATCCAGAATTTTTGGCAGAATTTCGCCATTACTTAAAGGACTATTCAGGTCGCGAAACACCGCTCTATTTTGCGGAAAGTTTGACAGACCACTTAGGTGGCGCTAAGATTTATCTCAAGCGCGAAGACCTGAACCACCTTGGTTCTCACAAGCTCAACAACGTTTTAGGACAAATCCTTCTTGCCAAACGTATGGGCAAAAAACGAGTGATTGCGGAAACAGGAGCTGGTCAGCACGGTGTTGCGACAGCAGCGGCTGCAGCCAAGTTTGGGATGGCCTGTGATGTCTACATGGGAGCAGAGGATGTGGAACGTCAACGTCTCAATGTTTTCCGTATGGAGATGATGGGAGCAACTGTTCATGCAGTTGAAACGGGAACACGAACTCTTAAGGATGCGGTTGATGCAGCCTTTGGAGCATGGATGAATGACCTTGAAGCCTTCTATGTTCTGGGATCTGCTGTAGGTCCTCACCCTTATCCTACAATTGTTCATGAATTCCAAAAGGTCATCAGTGAAGAATCTCGCCGTCAAATCTTAGAAAAAGAAGGCCGTTTACCAGACTACGTTATTGCCTGTGTAGGTGGTGGTTCCAATGCCATCGGTGCTTTTTCGCAGTATGTGGCTGATGAAGAAGTCAAATTGGTTGGGGTCGAAGCTGCTGGTCATGGACTTGATACAGACAAGCACGCAGCTACTATGACAAAAGGTAGTATCGGAATTGTCGACGGCATGAAGACCTATGCAGTCTTTAAGGAAGATGGAGAGCTAGCTCCAGTTTACTCTATCTCAGCTGGTTTGGACTATCCAGGGGTTGGTCCAGAACACGCCTACTTTAAAGATTCTGGCCGCGTAGAATATGTGGCAGCGACAGATGAAGAAGCGGTTCAAGCCTTGCTCCTTCTTAGTAAGACAGAAGGAATTATCCCAGCGATTGAAAGTTCGCATGCCATCGCAGAAGCAGTTAAACGTGCACCGAAACTAAGTAAAGATGAGATTATCATCATCAATGTCTCTGGTCGTGGAGACAAGGACGTAGCTGCTATTGCAGACTACCTAGAAGCTAAAAAATAAAAGATGGAAAAATTACAGTCTTTTCTCTCACAGAGAGCTTGTGGTTGCTGGAAACAAGCAGAGAAAGCTGTAAGGTTGGGTCCATCTGAAACGAGAGAAGAAAACATAATTCTCAAGGGAGTGCCCTTTATCGCACAGCCTGTTACAGGAGGTTTCTGAGACAGGAATGAGAGATAGGAGAAATCCTATAATTGAGGTGGCACCGCGAATTTCGTCCTCACGCAAGTTATTTTGCGTGGGGATTTTTCATACAGTCGCCACGGACTAGAAGTAGAACTGAAAGGGAAATTACAATGGAACGAATCATTCATGGAGATGTCTTATCACCAATCTTGGCTTATATGCGCCTAAAGGGGCAACACAAGGTTATTTTAGAAAGTATTCCGAGAGACAAGGAAACAGCTCGTTTTTCTATCCTAGCCTATAATCCTGTTTTTGAGATTAAGTTTGAAAATGGGGTCCTTTATCAAAATGGGCAAGTGATTGATCGTGATCCCTTGGATTGTCTTTATGAAGTGACTCATAAGAGCCAACACCATTCAGACCTCCCTTTTGGTGGGGGAGCCATTGGATTTGTTGGCTACGATATGATTTCGCTTTATGAAGAAATTGGTCAAATTCCTGAAGATACAATTGGAACGCCAGACATGCATTTCTTTGTCTATGAGAGTTACATGGTCTTTGACCACAAGAAGGAAAAAATCCATGTCATCGAGGATGCTCTCTATAGCGAGCGTAGTCAAGAAGACTTGGAAAAAGCCTTGAACCAAGTGCTTGAGGAATTACGCATTCCTGCTCCAAATGAATTTGAAGACTTGGATCTATCTCCACTGGACTTCAAACCGCATATCGCTCCTCAGAAGTTTGAGGAAATGGTGGAAACAGCTCGTGACTTGATTCGTAATGGCGATATGTTCCAATGTGTACTCAGCCAGCGCTTCTCAGCAGAAGTTACTGGAAATCCATTTGACTTCTACAGAAATCTCCGCGTGACTAATCCTTCTAATTACCTTTATTTCTATGATTTTGGGGATTATCAAATCATCGGTGCCAGTCCAGAAAGTTTGGTTTCTGTCAAAAATGGCATCGTAACAACCAATCCGATTGCAGGGACACGACCAAGAGGAGCTACGGATGAAGAAGACAAGGCTTTGGCGACAGACCTGCTTTCGGATGAGAAGGAAACAGCAGAGCATCGAATGTTAGTAGACTTGGGTCGTAATGATATTGGCCGCATCTCTGAAACGGCCAGTGTCCAAGTCACCAAGTATATGGAAGTGGAGCTCTTCCGTTATGTTATGCATTTGACCAGTGTGGTCAAGGGGCGTTTGCTTCCAGAACTCACTGCCATAGATGCTTTAAAATCAACACTTCCAGCTGGAACAGTTTCAGGAGCACCAAAGATTCGCGCGATGAGACGCATCTATGAACTGGAAACGGAAAAACGGGGCGTATACGCAGGAGCAATCGGCTACTTGTCTGCGACGGGTGATATGGATTTCGCCATTGCCATCCGAACCATGATTCTCAAAAATCAAACAGCCTATGTGCAGGCTGGGGCAGGGATTGTCTACGACTCCATCGCCCAAAACGAATACCAAGAAACCATTAACAAAGCTAAATCTATGACTAGAATTGGAGAACTAAGACCATGATTTTATTGATTGACAACTATGATTCTTTTACCTATAACTTGGCCCAATACATTGGGAATTTTGCAGAAGTTCAGGTCTTGAGAAATGATGATCCCAAGCTGTATGAAGAAGCTGAAAAAGCAGATGGTCTGGTCTTTTCTCCTGGTCCTGGTTGGCCAGTTGATGCTGGAAAGATGGAAGACATGATTCGTGATTTTGCTGGCAAGAAGCCGATTCTTGGAATTTGTTTGGGCCACCAAGCTATCGCAGAAGTCTTTGGCGGTAAGCTAGGCTTGGCTCCAAAAGTCATGCATGGGAAACAGAGCAATATCAACTTTGAAGCGCCATCTGTTCTGTATCAAGGTATCGAGGATGGCCGTGCGGTCATGCGTTACCACAGTATTTTGATTG
This sequence comes from uncultured Streptococcus sp., assembly GCA_963522215.1. GTDB lineage: Bacteria > Bacillota > Bacilli > Lactobacillales > Streptococcaceae > Streptococcus. The sequence goes on from CAUQXM010000003.1 coordinate 44,604, forward strand.
AAGAAATGCCAGAAGACTTTGAAGTGACAGCTCGTTCGACTGATGACCAAGCTATCATGGGAATTCAACACAAAAGCCTCCCGATTTATGGCTTCCAGTACCATCCAGAGAGTATTGGAACGCCAGATGGCTTGTCTTCTATTCGGAATTTTATCGAGAAGGTTGTAAAGTGAGGAAACTAGGATGAAAGAGATTATTGAAAAACTAGCAAAATTTGAAAATTTATCAGGTGTGGAAATGACGGATGTCATTGAGCGTATCGTAACTGGGCGTGTAACGGAAGCGCAAATTGCTTCTCTCCTCTTAGCTCTTAAGATGAAGGGGGAAACACCTGAAGAACGCACAGCCATTGCCCAAGTCATGAGAGGACATGCCCAACATATTCCAACTGAGATTCATGATGCCATGGACAACTGTGGTACAGGTGGGGACAAGTCTTTCAGCTTTAACATCTCCACAACTGCAGCCTTTGTCTTGGCTGGTGGTGGTGTTCATATGGCAAAACACGGTAATCGCTCGATTTCTTCTAAATCTGGTTCTGCAGATGTCCTCGAAGCCTTGGGTATCAACCTAGACCTCAAACCAGCTGAACTAGGTAAGGTCTTTGATAAAACTGGCATCGTCTTTCTCTTTGCTAAAAATATGCATCCAGCTATGAAATACATCATGCCAGCTCGTTTGGAATTGGGAATTCCAACGATTATGAACTTGACTGGTCCTCTGATTCACCCAATGGCTTTGGAAACACAGCTTCTTGGTATTAGTCGTCCAGAACTGCTAGAAAGTACAGCTCAGGTTTTGAAAAATATGGGTCGCAAACGTGCTATTGTGGTTGCTGGACCAGAAGGATTGGATGAAGCTGGTTTGAATGGAACAACCAAGATTGCACTTCTTGAGAATGGCGAAATCAGCTTGTCAAGCTTTACTCCAGAGGATTTGGGGATGGAACGCTACGCTATCGAAGATATCCGTGGTGGCAATGCTCAGGAAAATGCAGAAATTTTGCTCAGCGTTCTTAAAAATGAACCAAGTCCATTCTTGGAAACGACAGTTTTAAATGCTGGTCTTGGTTTCTATGCTAATGGTAAGGTAGATAATATCAAGGATGGAGTTGCCTTAGCTCGCCAAGTCATTGCTAGTGGCAAGGCCCTTGAAAAACTCAGACTGTTACAGGAGTACCAAAAATGAGTCAGGAATTTTTAGCACGAATTTTGGAGCAGAAGGCGCGTGAGGTTGAGCAGATGGAGCTGGAGGAAATCCAGCCCCTGCGCCAGACCTATCGCTTGGCAGAATTTTTGAAGAATCATCAGGCCCGCTTGCAGGTAATCGCTGAGGTCAAGAAGGCTAGCCCTAGTTTGGGAGATATCAATCTCGATGTGGATATTGTGCAACAGGCCCATACTTATGAAGTGAACGGAGCAGTGATGATTTCTGTTCTGACAGATGAAGTTTTCTTTAAAGGGCATTTGGATTATCTGAGGGAGATTTCCAGTCAGGTGCAGATTCCGACGCTCAACAAGGACTTTATTATCGATGAAAAGCAAATCATCCGCGCTCGCAATGCAGGTGCAACAGTCATCCTGCTCATTGTGGCAGCCTTGTCCGAAGAACGTCTCAAGGAACTTTACAACTACGCGACAGAGCTTGGTCTGGAAGTCTTGGTGGAAACACACAATCTAGCTGAACTAGAAGTGGCTCACAGACTTGGTGCCCAGATTATCGGTGTCAATAACCGCAATTTGACTACCTTTGAAGTTGACTTGCAGACCAGTGTAGACTTGTCCCAGCACTTTAAGGAAGGACGCTATTACATTTCTGAATCTGCTATTTTCACAGGGCAGGATGCGGAACGAGTAGCACCATACTTTAACGGAATTTTGGTAGGGACAGCTCTCATGCAGGCAGAAGATGTAGCCCAGAGAATCAAGGAGTTGCAGATTGACAAAGGTTAAGATTTGTGGACTATCGACCAAAGAAGCGGTGGAAACAGCCGTATCAGCAGGAGCCGACTACATCGGTTTTGTCTTTGCACCTAGTAAAAGACAGGTGACTTTGGATCAGGCTGCTGAGCTGGCAAAGCTTATTCCTGCAGATGTCAAAAAGGTTGGTGTATTTGTTTCACCAAGTCGGGCAGAACTGCTAGAAGCCATTGAAAAAGTTGGTTTGGACTTGGTTCAAGTTCACGGTCAGGTGGCAGATGATTTGTTTGATAATTTGCCTTGTGCCAGCATTCAGGCTGTGCAGGTGGATGGAGAGGGACATGTACCCAATTCTCAGGCAGACTATCTACTCTTTGATGCCCCTGTGGCTGGGAGTGGCCAGACCTTTGACTGGGCTCAACTGGATACGATTGGACTAACTCAGCCTTTCTTTATCGCAGGTGGGCTTAAGGAAGACAATGTAGTAAAAGCAATTCAACACTTTACTCCCTATGCAGTAGATGTATCGAGCGGAGTGGAGACAGATGGACAAAAAGATCATGAAAAGATTAGAAGATTTATAGAGAGGGTAAAGAATGGCATATCAAGAACCAAATAAAGATGGATTTTACGGAAAATTCGGCGGACGTTTTGTCCCAGAAACATTGATGACAGCAGTTTTGGAGTTGGAGAAGGCCTACCGTGAAAGTCAGGCAGACCCAAGTTTCCAAGAGGAATTAAACCAACTCTTGCGCCAGTATGTGGGGCGTGAAACTCCTCTTTACTACGCAAAAAACTTGACCCAGCATATTGGCGGAGCCAAGATTTATCTAAAACGTGAAGACCTTAACCATACAGGGGCCCACAAGATTAACAATGCCTTGGGACAAGTTCTTCTGGCTAAACGCATGGGTAAAAAGAAAATTATCGCTGAAACAGGTGCTGGTCAGCACGGTGTGGCAACTGCAACTGCTGCAGCCCTCTTTAACATGGAATGTACTATCTACATGGGTGAGGAAGATGTCAAACGCCAAGCGCTCAATGTCTTCCGTATGGAGCTTTTGGGAGCCAAGGTTGAGGCAGTGACAGACGGTTCGCGGGTGCTCAAGGATGCGGTCAATGCAGCCCTTCGTTCATGGGTAGCTAATATCGATGATACCCACTATATCCTTGGTTCCGCCTTGGGACCTCATCCCTTCCCAGAAATCGTTCGTGACTTCCAAAGTGTCATCGGTCGAGAAGCTAAACAACAGTACCGTGACTTGACAGGTCAAGATCTGCCAGATGCCCTAGTGGCCTGTGTTGGTGGTGGTTCTAACGCTATCGGTCTCTTCCATCCATTTGTAGAAGATGAGTCAGTAGCTATGTATGGAGCTGAAGCAGCAGGACTTGGTGTAGACACAGAGCACCACGCAGCTACCTTGACTAAGGGTCGTCCGGGTGTCCTTCACGGTTCTCTCATGGATGTGCTCCAAGATGCCCATGGTCAAATTCTTGAAGCCTTCTCTATCTCAGCAGGTTTGGACTATCCTGGTATCGGTCCAGAACATTCTCACTACCACGATATCAAACGTGCCAGCTATGTTCCTGTGACAGACGAAGAAGCCTTGGAAGGATTCCAACTCTTGTCTCGTGTGGAAGGGATTATCCCAGCCTTGGAATCTAGCCATGCTATCGCCTTTGCGGTGAAATTGGCCAAAGAACTTGGACCAGAAAAGTCTATGATTGTCTGCCTATCAGGTCGTGGGGACAAGGATGTGGTTCAAGTCAAAGACCGCTTGGAAGCAGATGCAGCAAAGAAGGGAGAAGCCCATGCCTAAGACACTAACAGAAAAATTGAATGCTATCAAAGCAGCTGGAAAAGGAATTTTCGTTCCCTATATCATGGCTGGAGACCATGAGAAAGGTTTGGACGGTCTTGCTGAAACAATTCACTTTTTAGAAGATTTGGGTGTCTCTGCAATTGAAGTGGGCATTCCCTTTTCAGACCCTGTTGCAGATGGACCTGTTATCGAAGAAGCTGGCTTGCGCAGTTTAGCCCACGGGACCTCTACCCAGGCTTTGGTTGAAACCTTGAAAACCATTGAAACAGAGGTTCCGCTGGTCATTATGACCTACTTCAATCCCCTCTTTCAGTACGGTGTTGAGAACTTTGTCAAAGATTTGGCAGATACAGCGGTTAAGGGCTTGATTATTCCAGACCTGCCTCATGAGCATGCCAACTTTGTGGAGCCCTTTTTAGCAGATACAGACATTGCTTTGATTCCTTTAGTAAGCTTGACCACAGGGATTGAGCGCCAGAAAGAATTAATTAAAGGGGCAGAAGGATTTGTCTATGCGGTTGCCATCAATGGGGTGACAGGGAAATCTGGCAATTACCGCGCAGACTTGGACAAGCACTTGGCACAATTGCATCAAGTGGCCGATATCCCAGTCTTGACAGGTTTTGGCGTATCTAGTCAAGCCGATGTAGAACGCTTCAATGCAGTGTCAGATGGCGTTATCGTCGGTTCAAAAATCGTAAAAGCTCTCCACCAAGGAGAGCCGATTCAGGACTTTATCAAACAAGCAGTAGATTACCAAAAATAATCATGCAAGCAGCAAGTAAGAGGAAAGGCACGAAAGGAAGTCTTTCCTTTTTATTTTGCAGGAGAAAGGCTAGAATTCCCATCGCAGAAGCAAACTGAATCAAGATGAGTAATTCTGTTGCGCTAAAGATGAGAGCACAAGAAGCTAAAAAGAGAAAATCCCCTGCGCCCATGCGGATATCGATAAAATGAGCCAAAAAGCCAAGAGCAAGGAAAAAGACCAAGACCAGATTCCAGCCAGAGGAAGCCATGAGGATTAGGTGGAAAGTCATCCAGACCAGTAGGGGATATTCCTGATGGCGAAAGTCGTAGATGCCCAAGGTCAAACCAGCGGTGATTAGGACGACTTGCCCCAAGGAAAGCAATTCCCAAGACCAAGCCAGAAAGAGGAGCCCTAAGCCTAGTTCAAAGAGGGCATACCAGACTGTATAAGGAGACTTGCAGTAGCGACAGCGAAAGCGATTGAGCACTTGCGAGAGAATCGGAATCAAATCTAAGGGACGCAAGCGAGTCTGACAGGAATCGCAGTGACTAGCAGGTTGGATAATGGATTGCTCTGGAAAACGGTCAATAACCAAACCAAGAAAGGAAGCGAGAATGCTCCCGACAAGAAAAAAATAAAAATCAATCATACTTATCTATTCGTAAAAAATGGGAGAAGTAGTATAATGGAGAAACATAGACAAGATAGTGAGGTCAAGATGACAATTCGTTTTGAAGAAAATGTGAGCACAGAAAACGCTCAATTCGTATGCCAATGGTCCAACTCCCTTGGCAAATCCTTTCAAGAACAATGGATGGGAACAATGATTCCTTTTCCCTTGACAATTCAAGTCTTGCAAGATTTGGAAGGAATCTTTTCAATCTTTGAAGGACAAGAGTTTGTGGGGCTTATCCAGAAAATCAGGCTAGAAGACAGGAATCTTCATATCGGGAGATTTTTTATCAACCCCCAGAAACAGGGGCAAGGCTTAGGTAGCCAGGCTTTAAGGAAATTTGTTAGTTTGGTCTTTGAAAATGAAGACATAGATACTATTTCTTTAAATGTCTTCGAAGCAAATCAAGCAGCCCAGCACCTTTATCAAAAAGAAGGATTTGAAGTCGTTCAAATGGTTGAAGCACCTGTACGAAAATGCATCATGAAAAAGGGGAGATAGGAAGCAAACAGCCTTGAAATCAATCTTGACTGCGATGATGAACCTGAATCAGCCCCTCAAAAGGGACTGTATATGAATGAACGTTACCAGTGTTTAAAAACTAAAGAATATCAGGCACTTTTATCTTCCAAGGGTAGACAAATTTTCGCTAAACGTAAGATTGATATGAAATCTGTCTTTGGGCAGATAAAGGTTTGTTTGGGTTATAAGAGATGTTATCTGAGAGGTAAGAGCCAAGTGAGAATTGACATGGGATTCGTACTCACGGTCAACAACCTGCTGAAATATAATAATAGAAAGAGGCAAAATTAAAAAGCTAGAGTTCCGCAATTGGAAATTTCTAGCTTTTTGTTTTCTGAGAATCATCTTGACTCAGACTCTTTTGACTAATGTTACTAAAAAGATAAAGTAACTTTTAGCCTTATTTATTGTCGCCACTCAACATGTTTTTAACACCTTCGATAGCACCTTCTACAGCGTCTTTGGCATCTTCAGCAACTTCTTTTACTTTAGAAACAACTTTTTCAGCTGTTCCTTCTTTTTCCATTTTTTCATCACCGATGACTTTCCCAACACCTTCTTTAATAGAACCTTTAGCTTGATTTAATTTTTCTTCTACTGACATGATAATTTCTCCTGTTATATTTATTTTATCTTAGTTTACACGAGTTTTTTCGTGAGATACTACACCAGTTGCTGCACCTTTAACAGCTTCTACACCTTCGCTAACTTTTTCTTGAACAGTTGAGAAACCAGATCCAAGACCAGATTTAGCTTTTTCGAATTGTTCTGAAGCGAATTCTCCTGTTGATTCAGCAACGTCAGATACACGATCTTGAAGGCTTACTGAGTCTGCTTCATGTTGTTCTTTAGTTTTGATGTCGACAACGTTTACGTTGATTTCAACAACTTCCAAGTCAGTCATTTTAGCAACTTCTGAAGATACGATTTCTCTGATTTCTGAATATAAAGCTGGAACATTTTTTTGGTACTCAACAATAACGTTTAAGTCAACTGCAACTTGTGTTTTACCAACTTCTACGTTGACACCACTTGTTACGTCATCGCTGTTAACGATTTTTTCTTTAAGATTTGAGAAGAAACCACCGTCGATTCCCAAAAGACCTGAAACGTTTTCTAGTGACAGACCAATGATTTTTTGGATAACTTTATCTTCGTAAGTAAGTTCTCCTTTGATTTCGTGAGCTACAGCAGTAGCATCTTTCTTTTCTACGTTAGTGTTAATGTTTTTTTCGTTTGACATATGAAACTCCTTTAATTAAATTAGTAATTTTTATTTTTTTTATTTATCTATATAGTTTTTTTCGATATATAATCCAGCTGCAACTCCCAGTGCTCCTAAAATCAATACAAATATTGTTTTGAAGAAGCCAAAGGAGACAATCAAACAAGCGAGAAATACGCCTATGAGACCTGCGATTATTGGATATCGATATTGTTTAAGCCATTCCATTTTTACTTCCTTACTTTACACGACTAGCAGTTTTTTTCTTTTGAGCTTTAGGCTGTGGCTGATAGTCTTTTACCAAGACGTCCAATTTCACCTGACGCTCAATACCAAAGAATTGCTTTAATCCATTAGCTATTTCATTTTGAATTAGTTGGCATCTGTCAGCGATGTTGTCCGAAGGAAGAATTTTACCTTCTACATGAACGAAACATTTATTTTTTCGTAAATTTACATGAACAGTTGGGTTCTTGATCAATCCATGATCACTCACCAAACTTCTAACAAAACCTTCGATTGCTGAATTCTTTAATTTCAATGTATCGTTTTTAGTTTCAAGTTGAATTTCCAAATAACGTTTAGGATAAAACAACACAACTAACATCGATAACAAAACTAAAGTTGATAGAGCCACTATCCCCCAGAATATATATCTAGAGAGATAGAATTCAACGAAATGATTCTGTCTCCAGCTAAATAGCTGAATGCCTAGATCACTAACTTGATGATAATCTATCAAAACAGGAAGGAAAATTGTCAAGATTAAAATACAGAAAATAATTAAACATATTTTCTTTGCTTTTGACATATACAATCCTTTCGATTTAACATTAAACTATTTTTACCCGTCTAATCTATTTAAAAATAGTTTATTCTACAAGTAATTATTTTTTACCTGTAAAGAATGACACTACAGTAATCACAATAGCTGCACCTACAATAGATGGGATCAAAGCCATTCCAGCGATTGATGGGCCCCAACTACCTAAAAGGGATTGTCCTACAGATGCCCCGACTAAACCAGCGAATACATTTGCGATGATTCCCATAGAACTACCTTTTTTAGTGATTTTACCTGCCAAGAGACCAATAAGACCTCCTGCAATAATTGACCACAACATTGCTTACCCTCCTTTTTTATTTTAATCTCAAAAAATCAATTTTTTTGATTGTTGCTATTATATAATTTTTAAAATTAAAAATATAATCTTTCGACTTGAATTTGATTCTGTATTCACGCCCTCAATAGACGCTAAAATAAGAAAATTGTTTATATATTGCCTCCGTAGTGTTATTATACGAGATAAAGGATCTTAGTAAAAGTCGTTATAGCATGCTATACCTTTTCTTTGTGGTATAATTGCAAGAGGTTTAATCCGATAATTTATAAAGAGAGAAAGACATTCATGAGAGATTTATTATCTAAAAAAAGTCATAGGCAATTAGAATTATTAGAATTATTATTTGAACATAAACGTTGGTTTCATCGTTCTGAACTAGCAGAGTTACTAAATTGTACAGAACGTGCAGTCAAAGATGATCTATCCCATGTTAAATCTGCTTTTCCTTACTTGATTTTTCATTCTTCTACTAATGGTATACGCATTATTAATACCGATGATAGTGATATTGAAATGGTTTACCATCATTTCTTTAAACATTCAACTCATTTTTTGATTTTAGAATTTATCTTCTTTAATGAAGGGTGTCAAGCTGAGAGTATTTGTAAAGAATTTTATATCAGTTCTTCCTCTCTTTACCGTATCATCAGTCATATTAATAAAATTATTAAGAAACAATATCGTTTTGAAATTAACCTTAATCCAGTTCGAATCACAGGAAATGAGATTGATATCCGTTACTTTTTTGCTCAGTATTTTTCAGAGAAATATTATTTCTTTGAATGGCCTTTTGAAGATTTTTCAGTAGAACCTTTGTGTAAGCTGTTAGCACTGGTCTATAAAGAAACAGCATTTCCTGTCAATTTCGCAACTCAAAGAATGCTAAAGTTGCTCCTCGTTACGAATTTATATCGAATAAAGTTTAGTCATTTCTTGGAAGTTGAGAAAAATTCTTTTAACGACCAAAGTTTGAATGCTTTGATGCAGGCAGAAGGAATAGAAGGTGTTGCACAGAGTTTTGAATCAGAATACAATCTCTCTTTAGATGAAGAAGTTGTTTGCCAATTATTTGTGTCTTACTTTCAAAAAATGTTTTTCATAGATGAAAGTCTCTTTATAAAATGCGTAAAAAATGATAGCTATGTTGAAAAATCTTACCATCTATTGAGTGATTTTATTGATCAGATTTCAGTCAAGTATCAGATTGAGATTGAGAATAAGGATAATCTGATTTGGCATCTGCATAATACCGCACATCTGTATCGTCAAGAGTTGTCCACTGAGTTTATTCTATTTGATCAAAAAGGGAATACAATCAGGAATTTTCAAAATATTTTTCCTAAATTTGTTTCAGAGGTGAAGGAAGGAATTGAACATTATCTAGAGGTTTTAGGTATGGATTGTAATTCGATGAAAGTCAATCATTTGTCCTATACTTTTATCACCCATAGCAAACACTTAGTTCTAAATCTTTTACAAAATCAACCTAAATTAAAGGTTTTAGTCATGAGCAATTTTGATCAGTATCATGCAAAATCAGTAGCGGAAACACTTTCTTATTATTGCAGCAACAATTTTGAACTGGAAGTTTGGAATGAATTAGAGTTATCACTTGAGTCTCTAAAAGATTCACCTTACGATATCATTATTTCTAATTTTATTATTCCTCCTATTGAAAATAAGAGACTAATCTATTCCAATAATGTCAATACAGTCGCTCTCATCTCTTTGCTTAACGCAATGATGTTTATTCGATTAGATTAGTAACCTAAAATAACAAAAAAACGCTATTTAGCGTTTGAACTGTACCTCAAAAGTTAGACAGAAAAAATCTAATTTTTTGGGTGTTTTTGTTAAGAAAATACCTTCAATCATTTAAGCAAAATGTACATCTAGATTCATAGCCCTCTAAAACTCTTGCTTTTTTGTAGAAGATACGAAAAAAGCCATGAAACCAAGGCTTTTCCTGTTTTATGTAGATGTTTACACATGAAAATTGAAGTATTTTCAAAAGCTAATTGGAGTGATTTTATTAATGATGGGATAAATGATCTGGCCAAAAATGATTGAGAAATAGTTGCCAAAAAAACGTTTGCATGATACTATATATTGAAAGGAGGTGATAATATGGTAGAACGAAAAAAATCAATTACCATGAAAGATGTTGCTTTAGAAGCAGGAGTTAGTGTTGGAACAGTTTCACGTGTGATTAATAAAGAAAAAGGCATTAAAGAAATAACTTTAAGGAAAGTTCAAAGGGCTATAAAAACATTGGACTATATCCCTGATAATTATGCTCGAGGTATGAAAAAGAATAGAACAGAAACTATCGCTTTGATTATTCCGAGCATATGGCATCCATTTTTCTCGGAGTTTGCCTATCATGTTGAGAAAGAGTTATTAAAATATAATTATAAATTATTTATTTGTAACGCTGATAGTGATTCACAAAATGAAATCGAATATATCGAAATGTTGAAACAAAATAAAGTGGATGGAATTATTGGTATTACATATTCTGATATTGACAAATATATTTTATCTGATTTACCGTTTGTAAGTATAGATAGACATTTTTCGGAAAATGTATGCTATGTTACTTCAGCAAATTACAAAGGAGGACAAACTGCAGCAGAGGAACTGGTTAGAAGGGATAATAAGCACCTTGCTTTTATTGGTTCAATTAATATGTATGAGAATGAGACTATACTCAGAAGTAAAGGATTCAGAGAAAAAGCTAAGGAATTAGGAGTAGATGTCTATAATTTTGAAATGAAAGAACCTTTAATAAATCCTGAAGATCAGATAAGAATTTTTTTGCAATCTCATAAAGAAATTGATGGTATATTTACAATAAATGATATGATGGCTCTGAGAGTTATTAGTATTATGAAGGAACTGGGGAAAATAGCACCTGATGATTACCAGATAATTGGGTTTGATGGTTTAAAAACTTCTGTCGATCAATCTTATCTAGTGTCTACAATAGTTCAAGATATTGGTATGATGGCAAAAGAATCTGTTGCAATGATACTGAAAATGATTAAGCGAGAAGAGATTCTAGAAAAACGAATCGTAATTCCCACATATTTTTGGGGAGATAAAACAACAAAAAAAATTTAAACAGCACTTGACAAATAATGAAAGCGCTGTTATAATATAAACTATAAATGAAACGTTTCAAAAACAAGTTGAAAAACTTGTTTAAAAATAAATAAAAAATGAAACGTTTCAAAAAGGAGGAAAAATATGCGTAAAGGTACAATGTTATCTGTTGTTGCGGGGCTATCGTTAGCTATACTTGCAGGTTGTAGTGGAGGAACTAACTCAAAACAAGCGAGTTCTTCAAATGATATTAAAGTCTGGGTACAATTCTCTGACGAAACCAATGAAGGAAAAGCTTGGCAAAAAGTTGTTGATAACTTTAATCAATCAGGAAAAAGTAAGTACAAGGTTGTAACTGAGTATATTCCTCGTAGTGGTAGTGGTGGAGGATATGAAGACAAGGTTAATGCTGCTATCACGACTAATAGTCTTCCAGATGTTATTACCCTTGATGGACCAAATACGGCAGCTTATGCAAAATCTAAAGTGATTACTCCGCTAGATGATTATCTAAAAGATAATAATATGGATGATGTTTTGGACAGTATTAAACAACAAGGAACTTATGATGGCAAATTCTATGCATTTGGATTTTCTGAATCGAATGTTGGTGTTTATTACAACAAAAAAATGTTCAAAGAGGCCGGAATTGCGGAATCAGAGCTTCCAACGCTAGAAAAGCCATGGACATGGGATGAATTTAATACGATTGCTAAAAAATTGAAAGATCATTATAACAAACCGGCAATTGATTTTCGTATTAATTCAAACGATGAAATGTTACCATATGCTTATATGCCGTTGATTTGGTCAAATAATGGTTCTGTCGTAAACGAAGATGGAACAAAGGCAGAAGGATACTTCAACTCAAAAGAGAGTGTAGAAGCAGTTCAATTCATTCAAAATCTTGTAAAAGAAGGTTACACAACTGTTAGTCCAGTCGAAAAAGGTTTTGAAACAGGAGAGTATCCAATGCTTTTGAGTGGTTCTTGGACGATTGCTGACATGAATACAAACTACAAAGATATTGATTTTGGTATCCTTCCTTACCCAGTATCTAGTAAGACGAAAAAATTAGTATCCCCTTCAGGTAGTTGGCAATTAGCTGTTACGACAAAATCTGATAAAAAAGAGGCAGCATCTGAATTTGTTAAATTTGCTACAAATACAGAATCAAGTGAAATTATTAGCTTGGGGAATTCGGTCCTTCCGATTCGTAAATCTACAATTGAAAATATCAAAGATAAAGTGTCCGAACCAATGCGTTTCTTGATGGAACAAAATTCAAAAACAGCTCATGCTCGCCCAGTTGTCGTAGCATATCCTCAGGTTTCTCGTGCTTTTCAACAAGCAATGCAAGATATTAGCTATTATGAAGAAAATCCAAATGTGCAAAAAGTCTTGGATACTCGTACAAAAGAAATGCAAACTGCTATTGATCAGTCGCTCAAATAATCTGTAAAAAGGAAGGAGGAAGGAAAATGTTTGGAACTACCTTCCCCTTTCTTGTTAATAGCCTAGTTTGATATATATGATTAAAGGAGATGGATATGAGTAAAGAAACTGTTGTGGATACAAAAAGACGTGAAAAAATAAAGGATAACATACTAGGTTATAGTTTTTTAGCTCCAGCTTTAATTTTATTAGGTATCTTTTTAGTAATTCCAGTTGGAATGGTCATTTATTACGCTTTTACAGATTATTATTTGTTGACACCAGATGAAAGAAAATTTGTTGGACTTGAAAATTTTATTCGATTAATAAAGGATCCGATTTTCTTAAAGAGCTTCTTGAATACGTTGAAATTTGTTGTTTGGATTATTCCAGTTCAATTGGGAGCAGCCTTAGGAATGGCTTTGATTGTTAATAAAAAGCGCAAAGGGAATATGTTTTTTAAAGTGGCTTTTTTTGCTCCAGTTGTCATGTCCTTGGTAGTTATTTCTATTCTTTGGCTTTATCTTTTAAATCCAAATAGTGGCTTATTAAATGCTATTTTAAATAAGGTAGGTATTGCTTCTCAACCTTTCTTGACTAGTCCTAAACAAGCTATGTATGCAATTGTTTTTGTTTCTGCTTGGCAGGGTGCAGGTTATCAGATGCTTTTATTTTTAGGAGGAATGCAGAATATTCCACAAGATGTCTATGAAGCTGCTGAATTAGATGGATTCTCAAAATGGGCTCAGTTTCGTTATATCACGATGCCTCTACTAAAACCAACAGCCCTGTTTGTATTGTTAACAACTTTAATTTCTGCTTTTAAGCTGATTGTACAACCAATGGTTATGACGCAAGGTGGGCCATTAAACTCAACAATTACTATGGTGTACTATATTTATCAACAAGGTTTTACTGATCGTCTTGTAGGATATTCTAGCTCAATCGCTTTAGTATTTACAACGTTAATTGGTATGATTAGCTTAGTACAACGTCGCGTTCTGAAGGAGGATGACTAAGATGAAACGATTTAAACCAACAACAATCTTAGAATATATTCTGTTAACTTTATTGGCAGGACTCTTCCTTTTTCCTATGGTTTGGATGGTAGTTTCAGCTATGAAGCCAGAAGCGGATGTTTATAAAAATTTGACTAGTTGGCAAGCCTTCTTACCAAGTTTAAATCCCGCTGATTGGTTTAAACCTTATCAGGAAGTATTTGAGCGCTTTAGTATTTTTACATATCTAGGGAACAGCATTTTTTATGCTGGAACGTTTGCTATTGGTTCTATTATTGTCAATGCACTGGCCGGTTTCGCTTTTGCAAAAGTAAATTTTTCAGGTAAGAAAATTTTATTTGGTTTCTTACTTGCTTTACTTATTATTCCAGTAGAAACTGTGTTAATTCCACAATTTACCATTATCAATTCCTTAGGTTTGGTCAATAATCGTCTTGCAGTTATTATTCCAGGATTGGCGAGTGTATTTAATATTTACTTATTTAGGAATTTCTTTATTGCAATTCCAGAAGAGATTCTTGAGTCTGCAAAGATGGACGGAGCAAGTATCGTTAGAATTTTCTTTAGAATTATGCTTCCAATGTCTAAACCTGCAGTTGCTACAGTTGGTGTTTTATCATTTATTTCAAGCTGGAATGATTATATTTGGCCATTGATGGTTTTGACAGATTCTTCTAAATTTTCAATGCAGGTTGCAATTACAACTATTAATACAACTCAACCAGTTTATATCAATCAGGTAATGGCTGTATTAACTATTTCAACGATTCCGTTGATTTTGGTCTATGTAGTCGCTCAGAAATATATTGTTCAAGGTCTGGGTGGTTCCGGAACTGGAATAAAATAGGATATACTTATGATAAATAAAACATTTACAGTAGAAAAAGCCAATCGTTTTATAGCAGAAAATAAACATCTTGTAAATACTCAATATAAGCCTGAAGAACATTTTTCAGCTGAGATTGGCTGGATCAATGATCCAAATGGATTTGTCTATTTTCGTGGAGAATACCATCTCTTTTATCAATTCTATCCTTATGATAGTGTTTGGGGACCTATGCACTGGGGTCATGCTAAAAGTAAGGACTTGGTGACTTGGGAGCACTTGCCGGTGGCACTTGCTCCTGACCAAGATTATGACCGAAATGGTTGCTTCTCAGGCTCTGCCATTGTCAAGGATGATCGCCTCTGGCTCATGTATACTGGGCATATCGAAGAAGAAACAGGTATTCGTCAAGTGCAAAATATGGCATTTTCAGATGACGGGATTCACTTTGAAAAGATTGAACAAAATCCAGTTGCAACTGGAGCAGACTTGCCAGATGAGTTAATTGCTGCTGATTTCCGTGATCCAAAACTCTTTGAAAAAGATGGACGCTATTACTCCGTAGTAGCTGCCAAACACAAGGATAATGTGGGCTGTATCGTTCTACTAGGGTCCGATAACCTAGTAGAATGGCAGTTCGAATCCATCTTTTTAAAAGGTGTGGAACATCAAGGTTTTATGTGGGAATGTCCAGACTACTTCGAGTTAGATGGGAAGGATTGCCTGATTATGTCACCCATGCGTTATCAGCGTGAGGGAGACTCATATCATAACATCAACTCATCGGTTTTGTTCACGGGTAAGGTAGATTGGGGAGAAAAACGTTTTATCCCAGAATCAGTTCAAGAAATTGATCATGGCCAAGACTTCTATGCGCCTCAAACATTGTTGGACGATCAAAATCGTCGTATCCTGATTGCTTGGATGCAGACATGGGGGCGTACCCTTCCAACCCATGACCGAGAACATAAATGGGCTGGTGTCATGACTTTACCTAGAATTCTAAGATTGGAAGATGGCAAACTAAGACAATTCCCTGTTAAAAAAGGCCAATATCAAATCCAAATAGATAAAGATTGTCATTACCACTTAGGAAATGATACAGATTATCTTGAATTTGGTTATGACAGTAATACGCAGCAAGTTTACATTGATCGTAGCCATCTTGTTCAAAAAATTCTAGGTGAAGAAGAACAGGACACTAGTCGACGGTATGTAGATATTGAAGCTAAAGAATTGGATGTTATTTTAGATAAAAATTCCATCGAGATTTTTGTCAATCAAGGTGAAGCAAGCTTGACTGCAACTTATTACTTAACAGTACCAGCGGAGCTATCACGAATCGATTAAAAATTAAGTTATTTCTCCTAAAGAAAAAGTTCTCTTTCTAGTAAAATGGAAAGAGAACTTTTTTCTAGTTTATCTGAGAATGTTTCTGTTTAAACAACTCAATTTTATAATTACAGTAATTGATTAAATCTCGAGTTTTCTCAAAAGTATAGCCTTTTTCAGAAACTGTTTTGACAGTTTTATCATCAAAATAGTAGCCAGTCAAACCAGTGACTTCTTCTGAAAATGTAAGATAGTAGCCTGTTTCAATTCCCTTGTCTAGATTTTTGGAAAATGACTTCATCAAGCGTCCGAAGAGAGACTTTTTCGTCTTTTCATCACTGGAATCATTCCCTAAGTTGGTTGAAATCAAGCCAGGATGGTAAGAATTGACGGTGATGCTTGAACCACTTAAAAAGAAGTCTCTGGACAGATAACGTGTCATCCAAATAGTGTAAAGTTTGGAATTATTGTAGGCCAATCCGGGATTATAGTTGTTCTCAAATCCAAAGTCTAAATCCTTGACCTTGGCAAAATGATGCATATAGGAAGAAGTATTAATGACACGGCCGTCAGCCGCTTTTTCTAACAAGGGACTTAGCTCAGTTGTTAAAATATAAGGAACCAGAACAGATAGCATAAAAGTCAACTCGACATTTTCAGCACTCGCTTTTCGTTCTTTTCCGGCATACAGGCCTGCATTGTTAAACAAGACATCAATACTTTGAAATTCTCTCTTGATTTCCTCTACAAATCGATAAACATCGTCTAATTTTGAAAAATCTGCCAAGTAGCTAGAAACTCTCCCTCTCAAGGAAACTGCCCGAACCTCTTGAAGCACCAGCTCAAGTTTTTGGGGATTTCGACCATGGAGGATGACATGATGCCCTTTACTGGCCAATTTCTTTGCCAAATGTTTACCGATACCGTCAGTAGCACCTGTAATCAGAATCGTTTTGACCATATTAGTCCTCCAAGAAAGCCAGTAGTTCTTTTGAAAATTCGTCTGCATATTGGAAAATCGAACCGTGGCCAGCATTTGGATAGATGATGAGTTTACTATTTTTGATTTTTTCATGCATGTGATAAGAATTTTCCGTTGGAACCTGCATACCCTTATCCCCGTTGACGATTAAGGTTGGTTGGGTGATGAATTGAAGGTCGTCCTGCGAATCTTTTCCCCAACGTTTAATAGCTTTGAGTTGAGTTAGGAATCCTGGTAGGTTCATGTCTTTATCCGCAAATTCCTTTGTTCTTATAACCCATTCGTCCTAGGACTTTCAAAGCTTCAATTTTCCCTTGTTCATCATGATTATAGAAGATATAGCGTTTAGGATCGATGCGCTCGAGTCCCGCTTTAAACATATAGTTAAAGGTTTTCCCTGTGACCTTATCGACCTCTTTTCCGCCTCGAGGTCCTGTTCCAGCCAAGATTAAACGATTGACTAGAGTAGGATTTATTCTGATGATTTCTTGGGCAATCATATCTCCCATAGAAAGGCCAAGAAGATTGATTTTATCGTAACCAAGCGCTTTTACAAAGTCAATTGTCTGCTTAGCCATTCCAGGAATCGTCGGAGCAACTTTGCCCTGACTGGCTCCTACTCCAGGAAGATCGACTACAATGACATGGTGCTTTTCAGCAATCAAGTCTAAGAGTTTAGGATCCCAGTTATCGAGAGTTGCTGTCAAATGGACCAGCATCAGAAGAGGTAGTTTTGATTTACTTTTACTAAGTTCGCGATAAGCTATTTTGTTCCCGTCGACTGTGATGTATTGATTTTTAGTTGTAAGATATGACATTGTGTTTTCCTTTTTATTTCTTAAAGCTGAGGACTGTTTTTCCACGTGAGCGACCATTAGCGACCTTGTCTAAGGCGCTATTTACCTCTTCAAATGGATAAACTGTATCGATAGAGGGTTTGATTTCTAATTTACTAAAGAGGTCAGCTACCTCTTGTAATTGAGCGCCATTGCTTTCTACAAAGATAAAATGGTAGTGGACGCCATATTTTTCCGCCATCTTATCAAATTTGCGACCTGCTAGGCCTAGAATAATCTGTTTCCATTTTGGTAGATTCATGCGTTTGGCAAAGGCACCGTTTGGCATGGCACGAAGTGAAACAAGATGACCACCTTTTTTCATGATAGACATTTGTTTTTCAGTTTCAGCTCCACCGAGAGTATCGAGGACATAATCCACCTGACTAACAGTTTTTGTATAATCCTCTGTTTTGTAATCGATAAATCTATCTGCTCCTAGTTTCAACACACGCTCAGCACTATCTCCAGAACCGTTGGTGATGACTTTCAAACCTTTGGCCTTGGCAATCGGAATGGCCATTCCACCGACTCCTCCAGTACCACCAGAAATAAAGATCGTTTTCCCAGCTTGAGCGCCCATGAGGTCAAGAGCCTGCATGATAGTCAAGGCAGTAAGAGGAACAGCAGCAGCTTCCTCGTCTGATAGATAGTCTGGAGCCTTGGCTAAGGCTTGGCTATCGACAGCTACGTATTCTGCAAAGGCGCCGATATGATCAAGTGGCAGACGGCCAAAAACTCGGTCTCCGACTTTGAAATTTTTGACTTGTCTACCTGTCGCCTCAACGATTCCAACCACTTCGTTACCTGCAGTTTGAGGAAGTTTGTAAGGAACAATCATCTTAACCTCACCACGAGAGATCATGTTATCGAGAGGATTAACCCCGGCTGCGGTGACTTTAACTAAAACTTCTTTTTCTGTAATACTTGGTTTAGCGATTTCTGTGATGTTCAGTGTGATATTATTTTTGTTATAAGTAGTGTGTTGTGCGGCTTTCATGTGTTTTCTCTTTTCTTTTTTAATATGATTATTATACCTGTATCTGATACAAGTATATGTTATTTCCAGTAAAAACTGACTTGTTATCAAATCAGTTTCGGACTTGTTTGGCTTGTTTATATAGATTGTCAATGACATCTTCTAAAGTTTGATTTGCTAATTCCTCCTCTAATTGAGATTCGGCACTAGCGAAAAGCGGTGAAACTGCTCCTTGGATATGTTTTCCAACGGGACAATCGGGATTACTATTTTGATGAACAGGGAATAAACTAATATGATTGATTTCTTGAGTAGCATAGTAGATCTCTAGTAAAGTCATTTTCTTTGGAGGCTTACTGAGTTGATAGCCTGTTTTTCCTTGCTGGGAATGAATCAAATTTGCATTTTTCAATAAGGAAATCACCTTTCGAATATAACTAGCGTTAGTCCCAACACTAATAGCTAGTGCTTGAGAACTTAATGTTTCCTTGCTTTCATTAATCATTGTTAAGATATGCAAAGCAACTGAGAATTTTGTATCCATATGAATCCCTCTCTTAATAAACTTGTATCAGATACAAGAACAAGTATATCAAAAATAAAAAGAAAAGCAAGACTTTTGTTTTAAATTTTTTAAAATTTTAAGTGCAATCAGATTAGAGCTGTCTGGGAAGGGTGTTCATAAAATTATACCGTTGATATCCATTAGTTGAACAAAAGTAGAACAGATACACAAAAAAGCCTAGTAAATCAAGGCTTTTTCCTGTTGTATTTAGATGCCCCCTACAGGGATTTGGAAAGGACTTTCATATTGAGAGCAATTAAAAATATTGAAATATAAGTGATTTTAGGTATTTTCAATGTCATGATTTAAAAATGGGACAAAAGTGGGGCAAAAACCATACAGATTCTAAACTGTATGGTTCTTTTTTTATCTAACCAAGAAAGGTTAAAACTTATTAAAACACATGCAATCAACTGTTGAAAACTTTTTAGTCCGTGTAATATAAAAACAAGTAAAAAGTTGAACTATAGGGAATATTGTGTCATAATAGGTAATAGATGAATAATTAATAGATTGGAAATAATGCTTTCTTACCTTAACAAGTTGAATTGGTTATACATTTTTTCGTCGCAATTGTGTCTATCTCTCGAGTTTAGCTAGTTTTTATAAGCTCTGGTTTCTAATCAATATAACAAATTTTAGAAGTGCATAAGACAAGATGGTGACATTACTACAGTCATTTCTAGTCACCATATGTTGCTGGCACAGGCTGTTTGTAGTGTTGGCTATTTACTAGTCAGTTTAATCGGAGTGTTTAATTTTTATTGTTGAAAGGTTTTTATATGGAGAAAATTCTATCTTTAGGTCTGACAGGTAAGAAATTACTTGCTCAGGGGTTCTTGTTTGTTCTGCTAGGTCTCATCTTGATGGTCACGGGGACTTGGTTGCCAGTAAAGGTTATTCGACTGGTTCTGTTTTTAGCTTGGA